>JBHEMB010000453.1:0-4618 GCA_046262855.1 Mycobacteriales bacterium
GACCTCGAAGACCTCGCCGTTGCTCGGGGGCAGTGGGTTGCGGGCGCCCGGGACGAGGGTCACGACGCAAGGCTGCTCGCAGCGCACCTTCACGTCGAGGCGTCCGTCGAGGCGGGCGAGGGTGGCCGTCGTGCCGTCGTCATCGACCCCGGCCTCGGTGGCCCACGCGAGCAGTGGCCGGTCGAGCGCGGCGGCGAGACGGGGTGCGAAGTCGCGGCCGTCGGGGCTCGCCGGCAGCACCAGCATCCGGACGTCCTGGAGCAGCGGTGCGAGCGCAGCCGCCAGTCTCGCTGGCGCCGCACCGACGGTCTCCGCGTGCCAGGTACGGGCGGCGCCCAGCTCGAGTGCGGCCTCGTGCGTCCCGCTGCCCACCAGCAGCACCCGGTTGCCCGCCTCCGCCACCGCTTCGGCCGCCCCCGCAGGCAGCACCCCCGCGCGCACGATCACGAGCGCCAGCCGGCTCACCTGCAGCGCCTCCACCGGGTGCGTCCCCCGATGCGTGCTCGTCACGCTCACCCCCACCCCCTCCCCCCATGAATGGATACTGCGATGGCCATTTCGGCCGGCCCAAAACAGCAGCGCGGTATCCATTCATGCGGCGTGGGGGTGGGGGGTGGGGTCACAGCTGGACCGCCACGCGGTGGCCCTCGATGACGGCGGCGTGCGCACGCCGGGGCGCGACGCAGTCACCGATCCGGTGGACTGGGAACGCCGCGCCCTTGAGGGCCTGCCAGAGCGCGTCGTCGGCGCGCTGCTGGACAGCGCAGACCACCCAGTCGACCCGTCGGGTGAGCTCCGCGCCCGTCGGGTGGTGCTGAAGCGTCAGGGTGATGCCCTCCGCTGCCGCCATCGGGACGACGTCGGTGAGCTGGGCGATGCCCTTGGCATCGGCCTTCACGTTCCAGGTCTCCAGGTCGAGCGTGATGCCGAGGTCCTGTCCCACGACCATGCCAGGGGTGGCGACCTCCACGAAGCAGCCCCGGTCCGCAAGGAGCTCGGCGACGGACGTCGCCTGGTGGAAGCCGAGCCCGTCGACGACGAGCACCCGGCCCTCCGGCGAGACTCGTCCCTCCAGCACGTCCCGGACGTCCACAATCTGCGCGAGATCGGCTGCCCACACCGGTCTCGCCGGGACCGCACCGGTCGCGACGATCACGGCGTCGGGTGCCTCCGCGATCAGCTACTCGGCGGTGGCTTCGTGCAGCAGCTTCACGTCGACGCCTTCCCGCTGCACGGCTGCCGCCAGGTTGCGGGTGATGTCGAGGAACTCAGCCCGGGAGGGGACCGACGCCGCCACGGGCACCTGCCCGCCGAGCCGGTCCGCCTTCTCGAAGAGCGTGACGTGGTGGCCGCGTTCCGCGGCGGTCAGTGCGGCCTGCAGTCCCGCAGGGCCGCCGCCGACGACCAGCACCCGCTGCTGCCGCCGGCGTGGCATGGGGAGTGCTACGGCTTCCCGTCCGGTGCGGGGGTTCTCGATGCAGCCGAGCCAGCGGTTGAGGCCCATCCGCCCGACGCACTCCTGGTTGCACGACAGGCAGGTGCGGATGTCCTGCGCCGACCCGCTGCGCGCCTTGCGCACGAAGTCGGCGTCGGCGATCTGGCCGCGCACGACCCCGATCAGATCGGCCTGGCCGGACGCGAGGGCGCGCTCGGCCTGGGTCGGGTCCTTGAACCGGCCCACCCCCACGACGGGCAGCGAGACCGCCTCGCGGATGGCAGACGGGATGAACATCGCGTAGCCCGGCGGCACCTGCATCGACGCCTCGATCATGTACAGCGTCGCCGTGGCCACCCCGATCGACGTGTTGATGTAGTCGACCTGGCCGGTCGCCTCGACCAGCTGCGCGACGGCCACGGCCTCGTCGATCGTGGTGCCGCCCTCGATGAGCTCGTCACCGCAGAGCCGCACGCCCAGCGCCTTGGTCGGGCCCAGGACGGTGCGGACGGCGGCGACGATCTCCAGGAGCAGCCGCGCCCGGTTCTCGAGCGCACCGCCGTACCCGTCGCTGCGGTGGTTCGTCGCCGGGGACAGGAAGCCACGGACGATCGAGGAGTGGCTGCACTGCAGCTCGACCCCGTCGAAGCCGCCCGCCACGCAGTGCTCGGCGACCAGTGCGTAACCGTCGACGACGTCGCGGATCTCGTGCAGTTCCAGCGCCTTCGGGACCTCACGGAACAGCGGGTCGGCGAGCGGGGACGGCGCCCACACCGGGAGCCGGCTGTACATCGACGACGCCTGCCCGCCGTTGTGGTTGAGCTGCGCGAGGATCGGTACGCCGTGTGCGTGGACGGCGTCGGTGATCCGGCGGTACCCGGGGATCACCGCGGGGTCGAAGCCGTGGATCAGCTTCTCGTACGGCCAGTCCGTGACGTGGGTGCTGTGCTCCTCCGTGATGATGAGCCCGGTCCCGCCAGCGGCACGCGCCGCGTAGTAGGCCGCGTGCTGGGCACTCGGCTTGCCGTCCGTCGCGTAGTTCGTCAGGTGCGCGCTGAACACGACACGGTTGCGCAACGTCAGCGGCCCCAGCCGCAGCGGGGACAGCAGGTGCGGGTAGCGGCTCATGCGCCGATCTCCAGTGCCACCCGGCGGCCCTCGAGGACAGCCTCGAGAACCGTGCGGGGTGCCACGCAGTCGCCGGCGCGCAGCATGCCGGTCTCGTACAGCGCTTCCTCCGGCAGCCGCGGACCGCAGTCGACGACGACCGCCGCCGGCACTGACCGCTGGGCTCCTGTCCACACGTCCTCCAGCAGCGCGGTGCCGCCAGATGCCTTGCGCAGCAAGGACTTCAGCTCACGCTGGACACCGAGCCGCTGCAGCCTGGTGTTGCAGTCCGCGAGGTCGCCGGTGAGCGACAGCAGGGTGCCCACGATCGGGTCCTGGGTCAGGATCCGCACGTCTCGTCCTTCGTGAGCGAGCTTCTCCGCGACGCTGACCCCGACCGGTCCGCCCACGGTGTCGTGCACGAGCACCGGACCGTCCGGGAGCTTCCCGCGCAGTGCTTCTCGGGAGTCGACCACGCCCCGGACGCGGGGAACCGATCCGGTCGCGAGCACCACGCGACCGGGGTACGCCGAGAGCTCGGCGCGATCCACGTGGTGGTCCAGCACCACCTTGACACCGAGCCGGTCGCACTCGTCGGCGAGCCAGTCGACCAGCGCTGCCAGCCGCTCGCGCCCGGCACCGAGCGCGGCGTCCCGCACGGCGCCGCCGAGCTCTGACGTGGCCTCCCGGATCTCGACGGAGAACCCTTGCAGTGCAAGGACTCTGGCGCACTCAAGACCCGCAGGGCCACCGCCCACGACAAGGACGTCCCCTGAGCGCCCGTCCGTGGGCAACGGGTCGGTGAGCTCGTGACCGCTCCGCGGCTCACCGATGCAGGAGACCAGAGGGTTCCGCGCGTCCCGCACCCGGCACGCCTGGTTGCAGAGCACGCATGGCCGTGGGACCAGCCCGGCACGGAGGCTCGCCACCAGGGCAGGATCGGCGATCTGCGCACGCGTCATCTCGACGAGGTCGCACACCCCCTCGGCAAGCGCCTCGGCGGCGAACGCTGGGGTGACGACCGATCCCTGCAGCACGACAGGACAGCGCACCACGGCCTTCACGGACGCGCAGATCGATCGGTTGAAGCCCTCCGGCGCATGCGCGTCCGGCCGGTAGCCGGAACCGGCGTACGGCCCGGCCCGGACCACCGTGAGGAGGTCGACGTCGAGGGTCGGGGCCAGCTCCAGTGCGTACTCGGGGATCACGCCCCCCCACGGCGCCAGCTCGTCGCACGACAGCCGCAGCGCAACGATCCCGTCGCCGACGGCCTCACGCACGGCAGCGATCACCTCGCGCAGCAGCCTGGCCCGGTCGGTGCCGTAGCCGTCGGCGCGCTGGTTCGTGATGCCGGACAGGAACTGCCGGAGGACGGACCGGTCGCCTGCCTCGATCTCGACGCCGGCGCAGCCTGAGGACATGGCGAGCCGGGCCGCTGCCGCGAAACCGCCTGTCAGCAGGGCGATCTCGGCATCCTCCATGACCATGGGGAGCTCGCGGGACACGGAGTCGGCGACGGCCGAGGGCGCCCACAGCGCCTCCTGCGAGTACGCCGACGAACCCTGGCCACCGGTGTGCCCGAGCGACGCCAGGACCACGGCCGGCGCGCACGCAGCCGCGATCGCCGCCCACCCCGGGCCGCAGTCCGCGGCGAGCGGCGCCCGCTCGTAGGGCCAGTCCGAGGGATGCACCGACGCGGTCTCGACCACGATGATGCCGCAGCCACCGACGGCGCGCTCCCGGTAGTAGGCGACATGCCGGTCGGACAACGACCGGTCACGTCCCAGGTTGGTCTCGTGCGGGCCGAACAGCACCCGGGACGGTGCCGTCCGAGTCCCGATCTGGAAGGCCTCGGTCAGCAGCATCAGACCGCGAGACCCGCGAGCGGGTTTTCCTCACAAGCCCGGTCGGGGCGCCGGCCGATCGACACCGGCACCGGTCCGCCGCGCACACCGCCGCGATGCGAGTGGTCGCCAGACGGCTTCGGCGCGGTCGTCACGGAGGCGAGTGCGAGCTCGCCGTACCCCTGGACGCACTCGGGATCTGGCCCGTCCAGCGGCAGGCCGGTGAAGAACT
>JBHEMB010000454.1:0-6860 GCA_046262855.1 Mycobacteriales bacterium
CCCTCCAGCCTGCCAGGACCGTCAAGCCTCAGAGGACGGCGGTGCCGATCAGGCCGTTGCGGGTCACCATCGCAGCGAGCTCGTCCTCCGGCCGGTCCGCCGGCTTGCGCGGCAGCACCAGGTAGCGGGTCTCCGCGGAGGCGTCCCACACCGTGATGTGCACCTCCGCCGGCAGCGTCGTGCCGAACTCGGCCAGCACCGAGCGCGGGTCGCGAACGACGCGCGAGCGGTACGCCTCCGACTTGTACCAGGTCGGCGAGGGTCCGAGCAGCGCGATGGGGTAGCAGGAGCACAACGTGCAGACGATGACGTTGTGCTCGGACTCGGTGTTGGCCACCACCTTCAGTCGCTGCGGCTGGATCCCGCCCCCCATCGACAGCCCGAGCTCCTCGAGCCCGGCGTTGCCGTCCGCCAGCAGCCGTTCGCGGAAGTCGTCGTCCACCCAGGCCCGGGCGGCCACCCGAGCCCCGTTCGCCGGCGTGGCGCGGGCAAGGAACGCCTCGAGAGCGCGGTCGAGCTCGCTGGCGTCGAGCAGTCCACGCTCCTCGAGCAGCGCTTCGACGTGCCGGGTGCGGGCGGCCAGTTGTGAGCCGCGGCCCTCCTGGTGGTGCTCGCTCACAGCGCCTCCAGGTGCGATGCCCAGACGTCGACCGTCACGTCGTGATCGCCTTCGCCGAACAGCTCCCGCGCCGGGAAGCGCACGGTGTAGACAGGCTCGACGGTCATGATGCCGCGGGAGCGGTCGTCCGGCAGCGGATGCTCGCCGATGGGCTCGAGGACGGTGCCGACCGCGCCACGTGCGTAGCGCGGCACCCGGGTGTGGTGCGGCGGGTCGTCCCGGCTCGTTCGGACCCGGTCACCCGTGCTGAAGCTCATCGGCGGTGAACACCCCCTTCTCGACCAGCAGGGTGGTGATGCCGTGCAGCCACTTCTCGTAGTAGCTCGAGGACAGGTAGAGGGCGGGCGGCATCCGCTCCACGGCGTCGCGGAACTCGTCGAGGTTGTAGACGCCGGCGCCGGTCAGGGCGCGGTTCATGGCGAAGACGTGCGCTTCCCAATCGCTGTGGAACGGCGGCTCGTCGAGCTCCTCCACGACCGCGGGGAACCCCGTCATGCCACCCACGTCGTTGACCCTGCTCACACCCGGAGCCTGCCACGGTCTGGCTTGCGTGCGCGACTCACCAGGGGCTGACGGCGTAGTCCTTGAGGAAGACGCCGGCAAGATCGGTGCCGCGCTCGCCCTGCACGATCGGGTCGTAGACGCGGGCCGCGCCGTCGACGAGGTCAAGCGGCGCGTGGAAGCCCTCGTCGTGCAGCCGGGCCTTCTGCGGGTGCGGCCGCTCGTCGGTGATCCAGCCGGTGTCGACGGCGGTCATGAGGATGCCCTGCTCGAACAGGTCCGGACCGCTTGTCTTGGTGAGCATGTTCAGCGCGGCCTTGGCCATGTTGGTGTGCGGGTGCCCAGCACCCTTGTACCGGCGTCCGAACTGGCCTTCCATGGCGCTGACGTTCACGACGTAGGCGCGGCGGTGCGGGCTCGCGGCGAGGGCCGACCGCAGCCGAGAGATCAGGATGAAGGGCGCGACGCTGTTGCACAGCTGCACCTCCAGCATCTCGAACTCGTCGACCTCGCCCAACGGCTTGGACCAGCTGTTCTCGGGCGCCAGGTCCGGGACCAGGCCGCCGGCGTCGATCGCGAGGCCCTGCTCGATCCTGCTCAGCGACGCGCTCCCGCTCGTGAGGGCGAGGGCAGTGACGGCTTCGGGGGTCAGCCGCCGTCCGATCGCGCCCTCGATCTCGGCGACGGGAGACCGGAGGTCGGTGATCGGGACAGTCGTGTCGAGCTGCTCGGCGGCGTGCTCCGAGGCGGCCAGCTGGGCGTAGGAGGCCGCTGACCGCCGTACCGTCTGCGCTGCGTTGTTGACCAGGATGTCGAGGTGACCCTCCGACGCCATCTGGTCGGCGAGGTGCATGACCTGGCCCGGGTCGCGTAGGTCGATGCCCACGACCTTGAGCCGGTGCAGCCAGCCGGCGCTGTCGGGCTGCGCGGCGAACCGGCGTACGGCGTCGTGCGGGAAGCGCGTGGTGATCGTGAGGTCGGCGCCGTCGCGCAGGAGGCGCAAGGCGATGTACATGCCGATCTTGGCCCGGCCGCCGGTGAGCAGAGCCCGGCGGCCGCTGAGGTCCACGTGCTCGTCGCGCTTGGCCCAGTTGAAGGCTGCGCAGGTGGGGCAGAGCTGGTGGTAGAACGCGTCGACGTCGCGGTAGCGCTGCTTGCAGATGTAGCAGGAGCGCGCCCGGTGCAGCTGCCCGACGATGCCGGACTCCGCTGCCGCCAAGGGGATCCCGGCGGTCTCGTCGTCGATGCGGTCCTTGGCGCCGGTCGCGGTGAGGTTGGTGATCGCTTCGTCGGCGGCCGTGATCGACGCGCGCTTCTCGCTGCGGCGGCGGACCTTCACGCTCTTGTAGACGTGCGCCGTGGCACGACGGACCGCGACCGCGTCGGGGTGCTCCGGGTCGAGCTCATCGAGCTCGCGGAGCACCTCGAGCGCGATCCTCAGCCGCTCCGGATCGATGCTCACCCTTCCAGGGTACGGACCGTCTGGTGTTTGATCGTGCGCATGAAGGTGCCCTTCAGCACAGCGGACTTCCTCGACCGCGCCGAGCTCTGCTACGGCGACCGCATCGGCGTGGTCGACGAGCCCGGCGATTTTCAGGACGGTGGGCTCGGGTCCCTGACGTACGGCGACTTCGCCGTCCGCACCCGTGCCCTCGCGGCGGGTCTTGATGCGCTCGGCGTCGGGCAGGGAGAACGGGTGGCGATGGTGAGCCACAACAGCGCCCGGATGCTGGAGGCCTTCTATGGGGTCTGCTCCTCCGGCCGGGTGTTTGTGCCGATCAACTTCCGGCTGTCCGCAGCTGAGGTGGCCTACATCGTCGAGCACTCCGGCGCGTCCGTGCTGCTGGTCGACCCCGAGGTCTCCGAGGCGCTGGCGGACGTGACGGCGAAGCACCGGTTCGTGCTGGGTCGCGAGTCGGACGCGCTCTACCGGCACGGGGTGGAGCCTGTCGCGTGGGAGGCCGACGAGGACGCAACGGCGACCATCAACTACACGAGCGGGACGACAGCCCGCCCCAAGGGCGTGCAGATCACGCACCGCAACATCTGGGTGAACGCGGTGACGTTTGCGCTGCATGCCGGCGTGACCGATCGCGACGTCTACCTGCACACCTTGCCGATGTTCCATGCCAACGGGTGGGGGATGCCGTTCGGCATGACGGGCATGGGTGTGCCGCACGTCGTGCTCCGCAAGGTCGACGGCGCCGAGATCCTCCGGCGGGTCGAGCGCTTCGGGGTCACCGTCATGTGCGCGGCGCCGGCGGTCGTCGCGTCGGTGCTCGAGGCGGCCGCGTCCTGGGAGGGCGAGGTCCCGGGCCGCGAGCGGGTCCGCGTCATCTGCGCGGGCGCGCCGCCGCCGTCCCGCACGATCGCGCGGATCGAGGAGGAGCTCGGCTGGGAGTTCCTCCAGATCTACGGGCTGACCGAGACCTCGCCGTTGCTGACCATCAACCGGAGGCGCGCAGAGGAGGACGCGCTGCCCATGTCCGAGGCCGCGCCACGGCTGTCGCGGGCGGGCATGCCGGCGATCGGGGTCCGGGTGAAGATCTCGGACCAGGGCGAGGTGCTGGCCCGCTCCAACGTCGTGCTCGAGGGGTACTGGGACCAGCCGGAGGCGACTGCGGACGCGCTCGAAGGCGGGTGGTTCCACACGGGCGACGGCGGCACCCTCGACGACGAGGGCTACGTGACGATCTCCGACCGCCGCAAGGACGTCATCATCACCGGAGGCGAGAACGTCAGCTCCATCGAGGTCGAGGACTGCCTGTTCTCACATCCTGCGGTGGCCGAGGTTGCCGTCATCGGGGTGCCCAGTGAGAAGTGGGGCGAGACGATCAAGGCGCTCGTCGTGCTGTCGCCGGGTGCCTCGGCCACCGTGGACGAGCTGATCAAGCACTGCAAGGCCCGGCTCGCCGGATACAAGGCCCCGACGTCCGTGGAGTTCCGGGAGGCCATCCCGCGGACCGCGACGGGCAAGGTCCAGAAGTTCAAGCTCCGCGAGCAGTACTGGAAGGGCCTGGACCGCCAGGTCAACTGAGTCCCGTCCCCCTGAAACTGAGGGGCGAAGTGTCGGTGGCGTTGCCTAGGGTGGCCCGGTGACGCGTCGGGGCTGGCTGCTGTTCGGCGCGATGGGGATCCTCTGGGGGATCCCGTACCTGCTCATCAAGGTCGCCGTCGAGGACCTCTCACCGTCGGTGATCGTGCTGGCCCGGACCGGTATCGGGGCCGTTGTGCTGCTCCCGATCGCGGCGGCCCGTGGGTACCTGCGCCCGCTGCTCCCGCTGTGGCGGTGGCTGCTGCTGTTCACCGCTCTCGAGATCGCCGGGCCGTGGCTGCTGCTGACCGACGCAGAGACCCGCGTCTCGTCCTCCTTGGCCGGCATGCTCATTGCCGCGGTACCGCTGGTCAGCGCCATCGCCTCGCAGGCCCTCGGCTCCGACGACCGGCTCGACTCGCGCCGCCTGGTCGGGCTCGGGGTCGGCATGGCCGGCGTCGCTGTCCTGCTCGGCCTTGACATCGAGGGACAGCTCGGGGCTGCCCTGGAGATCGCGCTGGTCGTCATCGGCTACGGCACGGCTCCCCAGATCATCACCCGCAGGTTCGCCACGCTGCCGTCGCTGGCGGTCATCTCGTCCTCCCTGGCGCTGACTGCGCTGTTCTACGCACCGATCGCCGCGGTCCAGTGGCCGTCATCGGTGCCCGCCGCGAAGGTTCTCTGGTCGGTCGCCGGCCTGGTGATCGCCTGCACGGTTGCCGCCTTCCTGCTGTTCTTCGCGCTGATCGCTGAGGCGGGCCCCAATCGCGCGTCGGTCATCACGTTCGTCAACCCGGCTGTGGCCGTGGTGCTCGGCGTGCTGCTGCTCGACGAGAAGGTCACCCTGGGCATCGTCTTGGGCTTCCCGCTCGTGCTGCTCGGATGCGTCCTGGCGACCCGCAGCTCGGAGATCGCCCAGCCGCTGCCGGCCGTCGCGGAAGTGTGACCGACGTTTCCGCGGAATCGTTGAAGCGACCAGAAAGCACCTGTGTCCACACGTCGACGGCTCCTAGCGCGCTCTGAGAACATATGTTCTATTCTGGTCTGATGGCCGTGACTCTGGCAGACCTCAGCGATGACCAGCTCGCCGACGAGATCACCACCTGGGCTGGGCGGGTCGCCGCCGGTGAGGCGCGGCTGATCGCGTTGATCGGGGAGTTCGACGCCAGGCAGGCGTGGGGTGGGCCGGGGCTGCTGTCGTGTGCGCACTGGCTGTCGTGGCGGCTCGGCCTCGGGCTGACCGCGGCCCGGGAGCGGGTCCGGGTCGCCAACCGGCTGCGCGACCTGCCGCTGATCGCTGCGGCGTTCGGTGAGGGCCGGCTGTCTTGGACGCAGGTCCGGGCTATCACCCGGATCAGCGACGTGCTGGTGGAGCAGGACTGGATCCGGTACGCGCGCAGCTGCACCGGTGAGCAGCTGGAGAAGCTGGTGCGCGGCGTCAACCGGGCCACCCGCCCCGAGCGGGAGGCAGCCGACCCGGAGCTGGCCGGCTGGCAGGCGCGCCCGCGGGTCCGCCGTACCGATGACGGGCTGGTGCACCTCACCTTCGTCGTCCCGGAGGAGGTCAGCCAGGTGGTGCTGGCCGGGATGGAACGGGTCGCGCAGCAGATCACCGAGGAGCGTGCGCAGCGGGCCGAGGACGTTCCCGCGGAATCGTCCCCGCAGCCGATGGCGCGGCCGG
This sequence comes from Mycobacteriales bacterium, assembly GCA_046262855.1. Lineage (GTDB taxonomy): Bacteria > Actinomycetota > Actinomycetes > Mycobacteriales > SCTD01 > RYN-111. The sequence goes on from JBHEMB010000454.1 coordinate 5,836, forward strand.
CTGAGCCGCAGGTGCGGGACTGGCACTGCCTGACCGACGCCGAACGCGCCGCAATGCGGGCTTGGTACGCCGACTGCGAGGCGGCGGACAGGCACAACCGTGAGATCCGCGACGAGCTCGCCGCGGCCAAGGCCGCCGCGCAGCCGGTCACGCTCAACCATGCGCTGCTGCGGCTGGCCACTGCTGCCCTGGACGCGCCCGGTGTGAAGCCGCCGGGCGTCAGAGAGCGGCTGCGGGTCAACGTCGACCCGATCTCGGGCTGGGCGCGGCTGCGCAACGGCGAGCTGCTGCCGCCCGGCACCGTGACCCGACCGGAAGGCACCTTCGTGCCGGGGAGCCTGACGGCCTTCGACGCCGGCCGGACGGCACGAGAGGTGCCGCTGCCACTGCGCCGGTTCCTCGGCGACGTCGACGGCGAGCGCTGCCGTTTCCCCGGCTGCAGCCGCGTCACGCACCTGCACGCCCACCACGTCCGGTTCTGGGCCCACGGCGGCCCGACCGACCTGGCGAACCTGGTGCTGGTCTGCTCCCGGCACCACACCCTGATCCACGCCCAGGGCTTCCAGCTCGTGCTGTCCCCGGACCGCACGCTCACAGTCCGCACCGCCGCCGACATCCCCGTCCCGCACCACCCGGGGCACCCGGCCGGAGACCCTGAGGCGCTGCCGGACGTTCCCGCGGGAACGCTCCCACCCCACCTCGACGGCCGACCCATCGACTGGGACTGGGCCGTCTACGTCATCGCCCAACAAGCCCCCTGAGCACGGGTCCACCTACATTCGGGGCATGCAGCCTGTCCAGCTGGCGGATGCCTTGACGACCTTCGCAGAGGCGTGGTCCCCCCGGACCGTCGCCACCGTGAACGACTACGACGTGCGGGTGTTCAAGGCCCGCGGGGAGTTCGCCCGGCACAGCCACCCCGACACCGACGAGCTGTTCCTCGTGCTCGAGGGAGAGCTGACGATCCGGCTGGACGACGGCGATGTCGTCCTGCGACCGGGCAAGCTCTACGTCGTACGACGTGG
>JBHEMB010000455.1:0-4495 GCA_046262855.1 Mycobacteriales bacterium
GTGTCGCTGTAGCTCGACGTGAAGGCGACCTTGAAGCCCAGTCCCGTCAGCGTCGAGTTGGCCTCGGCCTGCGACTTGCCCTGCAGGTTCGGTACGGCGATGGGCTGCGGGCCCTTCGAGACGAACAGCCGCACCGAGGTACCGGGCGGCAGCTTCCTGCCGGCGGCCGGATCGGTGCGGATGACCTTGCCGTCGGCGACCGAGGAGCTGTACTCGAGCGACTGACCGGACACCTTGAGGCCCTGGCGCCGCAGGAGGTCGGTGGCCGTGGCAGCGTCCTTGCCCCGCAGGTCAGGCACGGCCCGGAGGTCGGGCCCCTTCGAGACGAAGACCGTGACGGTCCCGCTCTTCCTGATGCGGTCGCCGGCCTTGGGGTCCTGGCCGATCGCGGTGCCGACCCTGGCGTCGCTGAACCGGTCGACCCGTTTGAACTCCAGCCCGGCAGCCGTCACCTTCGCCTCAGCGGAGGAGACCGTGAGACCGGCGAGGTTGGGCGTGTGGGTGTAGCGGAAGGAGCCGAGGTAGTAGCCGCCGAACAGCGCGAGCAGTGCGAGCAGCACGAGCACAGCGGTCGCGATCAGCCCGCGCCGGCTCTTGCGCGGTGCGTTCGGGCGCGCGGGGGTCTTGTCGACGACCCGCGGCACGACGAGCGTCCGGGTGTCGTGCGCGGGAGTGATGGCTGGGGCCGCGGGCAGCGTGGCCTTGACGGCCTGCAGTTCGCGGAGGAACTCCCCGGCGTCCGCGGGCCGAGCCGCGGCGTCGCGCCTGGTGGCGCGGACCACCAGGGCGTCGAGGTTCTCGGGAATGCCGGCGACCGCGGTGGACGGCGGGGGCACGTCCTCGTAGACGTGCTTGTGCGCCACCGAGATCGCGGTGTCACCAGAGTGCGGCGGGCTCCCGGTGAGCAGCTCCCACAGCAGCACGCCCGAGGCGTAGACATCGGAGCGCGCATCCGCCGTACCCCGCTCGACCTGCTCCGGGGCGAGGTAGGCGACCGAGCCCAGCATGTGGCTGGTCGTCTGCGTGATGTTGGTGGACTCGATGGCGCGCGCGAGGCCGAAGTCGGCGACCTTGACCCGGCCGTCGTCGCCGAGCAGCACGTTCTCCGGCTTCACGTCGCGGTGCACCATGCCGACCGCGTGCGCGGAGGCGAGCGCCCTCAGCACCGGCTCCATGACGGACACCGCGCGGCTGGGCGAGAGCGGGCCGATGCTCAGCAGCAGCTGCCGGAGGTTCTGGCCGCGGACGTGCTCCATAACCAGGTAGGCCAGGCCGGTCTCGGAGTCGGTGCCGGTGTCGTGCACGGCGACGACCTCGGGGCCGGCGACCTTCGCTGCCGACTTCGCCTCGCGCGTGAAGCGCTCGACGAACTGGGGGTCGTCCGCGAGGTTGCGGTGCATGACCTTGACGGCCACGATCCGGTCCAGCCGGGTGTCGATCGCCAGGTAGACGGTGGCCATGCCACCGCGCGCGATCACGCTGTCGAGGCGGTACCGGCCGTCGAGGAGCCGCCCGACCAGCGAGGGCCCGGGATCGCCCTGGCTGGTGCTGACAGTGGTCTCCATGACCATCTCAGCGTAGTGGGGTCGACGCGGTGGCTACGCGAAGTGCTTGCGCAGCAGCAGGATGTTGCGGATGTACTGCTTGGTCTGCGGCAGCTGGCCGATCCGGCCGACGGAGCCCAGCCCCTGGTAGTAGCCGGCGAGGGCGCCCTCCACGCTGCCGGTCGCACGCAGCAGGTCTGAGACGAGCGTCACGCCCGCCTCGACGTTGTCCTCCACGAGCAACAGGTCGTAGCTGACCCCGTGCATCCGGCCCAGGCTGCGGCCCGTGATCGGCAGCACCTGCATCACACGGCTCGCGTCGACCGGCGAGACGACCCGCTGCTGGAAGCCGCTCTCCTGGTACGACAGTGCGAGGGCGAGGTCCGCGGGCACGCCGTGCCGGCGGGCGCTGGCCCGGATGAGGTCGCGGACATGGGCCCGCGAGGGCATCGTTCGGGAGCGCAGGACTGCCCGGTGGTACGCCGCCGAGCCGGTCACCCTCGTGGCCCGCGAGGGCGCCGGAGCTGCGGCCGCTGTCACGCCGTACACGAGCTGCTGGCCGATCACGATGGTGCTGGTGCGCAGGTTGTTGCGGGCCTTCAGCCACGCGACGCTGTGGCCGAGCGACCGGCCGAGCCTGGTCAGGTTGTCGCCCGGGCGGACCACGTAGACCCGGTCCACGGTGCGGGTCCGGATCGCGGGGACGTTCTGGCCCGGGATCTGCAGCAGCTCGCCGGCGTAGATCGTCGTGCCCTTGAGGTGGTTCGCCTGCTGCAGCGCCGAGACGGTCGTGCCGTACCTGGCGGCGAGGTCGCTCAGGGTGTCGCCGCGATGGATGCGGATGACCGAGGGCGCTCCGGCAGTGAGGACGGCGGCGAGCAGCACGAGCAGGCCCACCGTCGTCGAGACGCGGCTGCGTTGCATGGCAAAGCCTTTGTTCAGATCCCCGGAAAGTCGACATTAACTGTCTGTGGCTGCCGTGACAAGAGTGACAGCTGGGATTGTGGTTCCAGGTCCGCCGTGGTGCCGGGGCTGCCAGCACTGACGGCGTAGGCTGGCGGCGTCAGACCGGGGAGCTCGTGGAGGCGAGCTGAGAGGCCCTCGCGGCGGTCGAGAGGGCGACCCGTACCACCCGATCCGGGTCATGCCGGCGTGGGGAGTCGCAGGATGTGGGAGATCGCGGGACGGTCGTTCGAGAGCCGTCTGCTGGTCGGGACCGGGAAGTTCCGCTCGCACGAGGTGATGCGCGACGCGCTGGTCGCCTCGGGTGCGCAGATCGTGACGGTGGCGCTGCGGCGGGTGGACCTGACCCGTCCGGAGGACGACGTCTTGTCGTTCGTGCCGCCGGCGATGACGCTGCTGCCCAACACGTCGGGTGCCGTCGACGCCGACGAGGCGGTGCGGCTCGCGCGGCTCGGCCGGGCGGCGACGGGCGCGGACCTCGTCAAGCTCGAGGTGACGCCTGACCCGCGGACCCTCGCGCCCGACCCGATCGAGACGCTGCGGGCCGCTGCGAAGCTGGTTTCCGAGGGCTTCGTGGTGCTGCCGTACTGCTCGGCCGATCCGGTGCTCTGCCGGCACCTCGAGGAGGCCGGCTGCGCGACAGTGATGCCGCTGGGTGCCTGGATCGGGTCGAACCGCGGGCTGCGTACCCGCGATGCGATCGAGGTGATCGTCTCCCAAGCCTCCGTGCCGGTCGTGGTGGACGCGGGCCTGGGGGTCCCGTCGGACGCGGCCGAGGCGATGGAGATCGGCGCTTCCGCCGTACTCGTCAACACCGCGATCGCTGTCGCGGCGGACCCGGTGCAGATGGCGCGGGCGTTCGCGCTGGCGACCGAGGCGGGGCGGCTCGGCTACCTCGCCGGACCGGGGGAGGTCACGTCGGTGGCCGCGGCGTCATCGCCGCTCACGGGCTTCCTGTCATGAGTGCGCCTCCTGGGCGGTTCGCGCAGCACCTCGCTTCCGGCTCGACGCTGGTGCCCTCGCTGGCGTCGCTGCTGGAGCCCGACGCCGATCTCGAGGACCTCGCCCACCGGGCTCGAGAGCTGACGCGGCAGCGGTTCGGGCGCGCGGTGCGGCTGTTCGCGCCGCTGTACGTCAGCAATGCCTGCCTGTCCTCCTGCACCTACTGCGGCTTCTCCAAGGACCTCGACGTAGTACGCCGGACGCTGTCGGTGCCCGACGTGGTGGCCGAGGCGGAAACCCTTGTGGCTCAGGGCTTTCGGCACCTTCTGCTGGTGAGCGGCGAGCACCGCATCGAGGTGTCGGCGGACTACCTGGTCTCCTGCGTGGAGGCGCTGCGCGGGCTGGTGCCGTCGTTGAGCATCGAGACGCAGACGTGGTCCGACGACACCTACACGCGGCTGGTCGCGGCCGGGCTCGAGGGCGTCGTGCACTACCAGGAGACCTACGACCGCGCGCGCTACGCCGAGACGCACGTGGCCGGCTGGAAGCGGGACTACGACCGCCGGCTGTCCTCGACCGAGCGGGCTGCCGAAGCAGGGGTACGGCGGTTGGGCATCGGTGTCCTTCTCGGGCTGTCAGCCGACTGGCGCGCCGACGTGCAGGCCGTGGCGGAGCACGCCGTCTGGCTCCAGCGGCACTACTGGCGGACCGAGGTGACGGTGTCGCTGCCGCGGATCAAGCCGTCCGCGTCCGGCTTCCAGCCGCTGGTGCCGGTGTCGGACGCGGAGTACGTCCAGGCGCTGTGCGCGTTGCGGCTCGTCGCTCCGGAGGTGGGCATCGTGCTGTCGACCCGGGAGTCGCCGGTTTTGCGCGACGGGCTGGTCCGGATCGCCGTGACCACGATGAGCGCGGGCTCCTCGACGGAGCCCGGCGGTTACCTGCACCCGGGCGAGGCCCAGGAGCAGTTCGCGATCAGCGACGAGCGGTCGCCGGCGGAGGTCGCCGCGATGCTGGTCGAGGCCGGCTACGACCCCGTGTGGAAGGAC
>JBHEMB010000456.1:0-3073 GCA_046262855.1 Mycobacteriales bacterium
GGCGTCGACGAGGAACTGGCTCGACCACCAGAGGGCGAGGCCGAGCGTGCCCAGCACCAGAGCACCGGCAACGCCGACGCCATGCAGGACCCGACGGCTCAAGGCCGCCCCACGCAGGACAACCAGGACGAGCAAGGCGGCGAGCAGGTTCACCGCCGCGATCACGATGGCTCCGCGGACCTGGCCGAAGAACGGCAGCAGCAGGAACGGGAACGCTAGGCCACCTGCGAGAGCCCCGATGTAGTCGACGGCGATGAGGTCGGCAACGGACTCGGCGGCAGCTTGCTCGCGCACCCGTTGCAGCAGCGCCATCAGCAGGGGAATCTCCGAGCCGATCAGCGCGCCGACGACGAGCGACGTGGCGAGCAGGGCTGGGGTGTAGAGGTCGAGCCAGGAGTAGGCCGCATAGAGACCCATCACCGAGAGCCCGCCGGCCAGCGCGAGCAGCAGCTCGACGGCGACGAACGAGACCGCCGGGCGCCGCAGCAACGGCTTGGCCGCGAACGACCCCAGTCCCATGGCGAACACGAAGACGCCGATGACGACGGAGGTCTGGTAGAGGCCACCACCGACGAGGTACTGCCCGAGGGTGAGCAGGCTGAGCTCGTACGCGAGACCGCAGGCCGCGCAGAGGAATGCCGCAAGCAGCAGCAGCGTGCGCGTCGAGCGGGTGGTCACGAGATCGCGGCGGCCAGCACAGCGCCGAGCCCGAGCTGGAACGCGCTGGTGACCCAGACCGCGGGATGGGTGGGCTCTTCCATCATCAGGCTGCCGAGCTGCCCTGGCGTGAGCGCATCCAGCACCTTGAACGCCACTGCGAGCAGCACCACCCCGAGCAAGCCGTACACGGCGCTGTCGAGGACGCCCGTGCGGAGACTGTCACCCGAGGTGAGGATGGCCGTCGTGATCACGGTGGCCAGCGCGGCGAGGTGTGCGGTCGCGAGGATCGCTGCTCCGCGGTTGCGCTGCGCGTAGACGAGGTGCCGCAGGCTGCCTGGCGTCAGCATGTCCAGAACGGCGTACCCACCGGCGAGCACGGTTGCTCCCACACCGCCATAGGCGAGGCTGGCCAGCACCCCGTGGGTGAGGTCGTCGACGAGGTCAGCGGGCACGGGGTGCTCCCAGAGTGAGGGGAATGGGCACGGTCAGTCCTTCAGCACTCGCCAGACGGCCCTGGCGCGGCGGTGGCCGGTGGGGGTGGTCGTGGAGGCCAAGAGGCCGGCGAGCACGATGCCGCCGAGCAGCACCAACAGGGTCGTCCCCTTCTCGCGCCACCAGTCGCTGCCCGGCCGGTCAGTCGCGCGCGCGTCCGCAGGTGGTCCCATCGACTCGTCAGCGGGCTCCTTGACCGGCTCGGCAAACCCGGCGTCCGCCACAAGCATCGGTAGCGCAAGCACTGCGTTGAACAGCGTCGTGTCGGCCTTGCCGTCGTCGAGCAGGTCACCTGCGTGCAGGCCGAGTCTTCCCAGCTCGTCCGTCGTCGGCCCGCCGAGCGTCGACTGGATCGTCCAGTCTGAGCTGTCCTCGCTGTCGGACCAGTCCGACGGGTAGTAGATCCAGGCGTGCAGCACGACGCTCTGCTGGCAGCGGGGGTCGCCGGTCGGATCCACCTCGAGGCCAAGGTTGGAGACCGTCCAGGCGCCGTCCCACGCGTCGCCGTCGTCGTCGTCGACCTGGAGGGTGTAGCCGTAACAGATGCCCTGCGCCGTGCTGGCGTCCTGGAGCGCTTCCACGAGATCGGATCGCGCTTCCGGGCTGAGCACCGGGTCGTCGGCGGACGCCGGTGTTGCCGCCCACAACAACAGGACGAGTAGGGCGAGCGCGAGCCGTCTCACTTGCCGCCCCCGGGGCCGCCGCCCCTGGTGCCGCCGACGGGCGACCCGATGCCCCAGTCGCCACCGACGTGGCCGTACCAATGGGTGTAGCCGTGCCGCTCGTCATCGACGTAGATCCACGAACCGCCGGCCGCTCGCGGCTGCACCGAGACGATCAGGTCGTGGTAGCGCAGGAAGACTCCTGTCGGGTCGACCACCTCCTGCGCCGGCTTCCAGTGCGACCGGACCCGGTTCGTGGTCGCGGTCACGCCCACATCGGAGACCAGCACGTACGTGCCGGTGCTCCGATCGTGAGACTCCTGCCGGAAGTGGGTCAGCAACCAGCCTCGCGGGCTGCCGCCGCGCAGCAGGGCCAGCGTCCCGAGGACGCAGCCCACTGCCAGCAGCGCCGCCAGGACGAGCTGCGTACGGCGGAAGGGCACGGGCCCCGAGTCGCTGGACCGGGGACTCATGCCGTCACCAGCGAGCTCGTCGTGCGGACGACCTCCCCGCCGCCGGGGTAGACGTGCCAGGTGCGCCAGCCCCAGCCGCGGCGGAGCTCACGGCCCGCCAACACAGTCAGTGCGTGCTCAGACCCGGGGAACATGCCGACCACTGCGGCGGGGTCCGGTTCCCAACGACGGCGCAAGCGATCCGCTACGCGGGCGAGGCCGCGGTCGTCGTACGTCGTCGTGGTGCTGGTGAAGCGGTAGCGGCCGCCAGGAAGATCGTGGTGCACCGCTGCTGGTAGGTCGGCGGGTGTGCGGCCGCACGCGACGACCTCTGGCACCTCAGCGTCCAGAACCCGCGCCACGGCCTGGTGGCTGGCGCCGAGCAGGCGCAGCGTGAGCTGCCCGCTGGAGGAGTGCAGGACGAGCTCGTCGAGGGCCGGGGGCGCGTCGCCGAGCCACCACGACAGCGCATCTGCGCGGGTGTCGGCGAAACGGACCGCCAGAGAGGTCAGCACGAGCTCACCGGTGCAGGACCTGCATGCTCTCGGCTGCGACTGGCTCTCCGGTGCTCACTTCCCACGAGCCGTCGCCCGACCAGCGCTCGAACGACAGCCGCGTGCTCGAGGGACCGCGGTAGTCGACGTACCGCATGGTCCCGCTGGGCGCCGTACCCGTGGTGCCGGTGGCGGTGAAGGTGGCGCTGCCGCTCTCGTCCTTCTGGTACGACGTGCCCTCGAGCTCCACGGTCGTGTCCGGTTCGAGAGTGACGCCTGGGCGACGTTCCCACAGCACCAGCTCGAGGCCGGC
>JBHEMB010000457.1:0-10785 GCA_046262855.1 Mycobacteriales bacterium
CGTGCACCCGGCAGGACACGGTGCGATCGAGGACGTACCTGCTGCGCACTTCGGCCGGCACCCGGGCGAGCATGTCGACCAGGGAGCGCAGCGCCTTCTCGCAGTCGGCTTCAGTCGCCACGCCGCACTCCGAGCACGAGCCTGACGGTAGCCGACTCGCGGTAGCGTGCTGACGAGTTCAGATGAGCTGGCAACGGTGCCGCACCAGGAGGACGACGTGAACGACGCGCTGAAGGGCTACCTGGCCCTCGCGAACGGTCTGACCGAGGTCACCAAGCAGCGCGCCACGGCCGCGGCGAAGGCGCTGGTCGCCCAGGGCGAGGCAGCCGCGGGTTCCGTCTCGGCCGTCGCCGAGGACCTGATGGAGCAGAGCAGGAACAACCGGGAGGCCGTGACCGCCCTCGTGAAGTTCGAGGTCGACAAGGCGCTGGGCCGGGTCGGGCTCGCCACGGCCGAGGAGGTCAAGGAGCTCACGGCCAGGATCCGCCAGCTCGAGAAGGAGCTCCGGGACGCCAGGAAGGGCCCTGCGAACACACCAGCCCAGAAGGCCCCTGCGAAAGCACCGGCCAAAGCACCGGCCACGAAGGCCGCCAAGAAGGCGCCCGCCAAGAAGGCCACCCGTGCCTGAGCAGGTGGAGCAGGCGCTCGCACTGCTCGACGGCCTCGACGAACGGCCGGTCGCTGAGCACGTCGAGGTCTTCGACCAGGTGCACCGGTCGCTGCAGGACGCCCTGGCCACGCTCGACGAGGCCTGAGCTGGCCCGTCGGGCGCGCCTCGACGCGGAGCTGGTACGGCGGGGACTGGCCCGCAGCCGTGAGCACGCGGCGGCACTCATCGCCGGCGGCCGGGTGAAGGTGGCCGGGACCGTGGCGACGAAGCCGGCAACCGCCGTCGAAGCGGGGACCCCGGTGCTCGTCGAGGCCGAGCCTGGGGATCAATGGGTCTCTCGCGGGGCCCACAAGCTGCTCGGCGCGCTGGCGGCGTTCGGCGTCGACCCGAGCGGCCGGCGATGCCTCGACGCCGGTGCCTCGACCGGTGGCTTCACCGAGGTCCTGCTGCGGGGCGGCGCCGCGCACGTGGTGGCCGTCGATGTCGGCTACGGCCTGATCGCCTGGTCGCTGCGCACCGATGAGCGCGTGACCGTCGTCGAGCGGGTCAATGCCCGCAACCTCGAGCCCTCGCAGGTCGGCGAGGCCGCGTCGCTCGTCGTCGCCGACCTGTCCTTCATCCCGCTGGGACTGGTGCTTCCCGCACTCGTCCGCTGCGCCACGCCCGACGCCGACCTGCTGCCCATGGTCAAGCCGCAGTTCGAGGTCGGCAGGGAGAACCTGCCCGCCGGCGGCGTCGTCCGCGACCCCACGGCCCGGGCGGACGCCGTACGGCGGGTGGCAACCCAGGCGACAGCACTCGGCCTCGGCGTGCAGGGCGTCACCGCCAGTCCGTTGCCAGGCCCCAGCGGCAACGTGGAGTACTTCCTGCACCTGCGGCGCGGAGCCCCGCCCCTGGAGGAAGCAGCTCTTCGGCGGGCCGTCGAGGAGGGCCCGCAGTGATCGTCCGTGCGGCCCGACGCAGTGAGGTGACCGGGTGAGAGGCTTCGGGTTGTGACCTCTCGAAGCGTGCTGATCGTGACGCACACCGGCCGGGCCAAGACCGCGGAGGCTGCCCGCTCGGTGGCGCTGCGGTTGCAGGACGCCGGCATCCGGGTGCGCCTGCTCGCCGAGGAGGCGCAGGAGATCGGCGTCTCGGGCGTCGACCTGTTCGAGGACGGGGCCACCGCAGCGCGCGGGTCGGAGCTGGTGCTGGTGCTCGGTGGGGACGGCACCATCCTGCGTGCTGCCGAGGTCGCCCGCGACTGCGCCGTACCGCTGCTGGGTGTCAACCTCGGTCGGGTGGGCTTCCTCGCCGAGACCGAGGCGGCCGACCTTGACCGCACGGTGGAGCACGTCCTCGCCGGTGACTGGGTCGTGGACGAGCGCGTCACCATCGACGTGATCGCGACCCTCGACGGCCGGGTGCTGGGGGAGACCTGGGCTTTGAACGAGGCGTCGGTCGAGAAGGGCGCGCGCGAACGGATGCTCGAGGTCGTCGTCGAGGTCGACGGCCGGCCGTTGTCCAGGTGGGGCTGCGACGGCGTCGTGGCCGCGACGCCGACCGGCTCGACGGCGTACGCGTTCAGTGCCGGCGGGCCGATCGTCTGGCCGGGCGTGGAGGCTCTGCTGGTCGTCCCGATCAGCGCCCATGCGCTGTTCGCACGACCGATGGTCATCGCGACCAGCTCCGAGGTGGCGATGGAAGTGCTGCCGAGCGGCGCGGACGCCCTGCTGTCCTGCGACGGCCGACGCACCATCTCGCTGCCGCACGGCTCCCGGGTCGAGGTCCGTCGGGGGGCCACGCCCGTACCGCTGGCCCGGACCCCGCACCCGCGCACGTTCACGGACACGCTGGTCGAGAAGTTCGATCTCGACGTGCACGGCTGGCGCGGCCGACCCGACCAGTGAAGGTCCCCGTGCCCGCCCGCCGGTCTGGCTAGAGTCGAAAACATGCTCGAAGAGCTGCGCATCTCTGGCCTCGGCGTGATCGAGGACGCCGTGCTCGAGCTCGCCCCGGGCCTCACCGTCGTCACCGGCGAGACCGGCGCCGGGAAGACCATGGTCGTACAGGGCCTCTCCCTGCTGTTCGGAGGCCGGGCGGACGCGGGCCGGGTCCGGCCGGGCAGCAACAAGGCCGTGATCGAGGGGCGGCTCGTCCTCGACCCCACCCACCCCGCCGTCGACCGGGTCCACGACGCGGGCGGCGATCTCGACGACAACGCTCTGCTCGTGGCGCGCACCGTCGGAGCTGACGGGCGGTCCCGGGCGTACGTCGGTGGCCGCAGCGTCCCGATCGCCGTCCTGGGCGACGTGGGCGAGCAGGTCCTGGCCCTGCACGGCCAGAGCGACCAGCTGCGGCTCCTCAAACCGGCTCAACAGCGAGACGCGCTCGATCGGTTCGGCGGGCCCGAGCTCCTCGGCCTCCGTGATCGCTTTGCCGCCACCTGGGCGCGCTGGCGAGACGTGCAGGCGACGCTCGCCCAGCTGCAGGCCGAGGCCGACGAGCGGGCCCGCGAGGCCGAGCTGCTGCGCCTCGGACTCGCCGAGGTCGAGGCACTCGCACCGCAGCCGGGCGAGGACGTGGCACTGCACGCGGAGATCGAGCGGCTGGCGAACGCCGACGACCTCCGGCTGGCCGCGTCCGGTGCGCAGGAGGCGCTCACGGGCGACGAGACGGGCGAGACCGGCGACGCCCTACAGCTGCTGACGTCTGCCCGACGAGCCCTCGAGGCCGGCGCGGTCCACGACGCCACCCTCGGCGAGCTCGCCGCCCGCGCCCGGGAGGCCGCCGTCCTGGTCACCGACCTCGCCCAGGAGCTGGCCTCCTACGCGGCCTCCGTCGACGCCGACCCGGTCCGCCTGACCGTTGCCCAGGAGCGGCTGGCAGCGCTCAGCACCGTCGTACGCGGGCATGCCGCCACCGATCTCGACGGCGTACTGGCCTGGGCGTCCGGCGCCAGCGACCGGCTGCTCGAGCTCGACGGCACCGGTGACACCGTCTCCGCGCTCGCCCTCGAGGAGCAGCAGCTCGCCGGGTCGCTCGGGGCTCTTGCGGAACAGCTCACGGCGGCCCGCAACGGCGCCGCGCAGCGCTTCGGCACCGCCGTCACCACGGAGCTGACCGCGCTGGCGATGCCGAGCGCCGTCGTCAGTGCGGCCGTGACGCAGCGCGAGGAGCAGGCGGGACTGCGCGTCGGCGACCGGCTGCTGCACGCCGGGGCGCACGGTGTCGACGACGTCGAGCTGCTCCTCGAGCCTCATCCGGGCGCACCGGCCCGAGCGCTGCACAAGGGGGCCTCCGGCGGTGAGCTGTCCCGGGTCATGCTCGCCGTCGAGGTCGTCTTCGCCGGGTCGGACGGCACGCCCGTCATGGTGTTCGACGAGGTCGACGCAGGCGTCGGCGGCGCTGCGGCGGTCGAGGTCGGGAAGCGGCTGGCGCGGCTCGCGCGGGATCACCAGGTCGTCGTCGTCACCCACCTGCCGCAGGTGGCCGCGTTCGCCGACCAGCACCTGCAGGTCCGCAAGGACACCGACGGCGAAGCGGTCACCCGCAGCGGGGTGGTTGCGCTGGACGACGCCGGCCGGGTCGCCGAGCTCAGCCGGATGATGGCGGGCACCGACACCGGACTGTCACGGGGTCACGCGGAGGAGCTGCTCGCGGTTGCGGCGGCGGCGAAGTGCGGGTGAGGCTTCGCGAGCTCGGGGACGACGAGTTCTCACGACACGCCGTCTGCGGGTCCCCGGGCGGGCAGCGGCGAGGGGCTTCACTCACGGGGTGAGGCAGGTTGCTGGGCAGCCGGGACAGCTCGACGGGGTGACAGGAGTCGCCCGGGTCGGCCGTGTCAGCGCGCGCGTCGCGCGCCGCGTCGGCCCTGGCGACGTCGCGGTGCTCGACCAGGTCGACCTCGACGCCGCCACCGCGGAGGAGCTCGTCAACCGGGGCGTGCTCGCCGTCGTCAACGCGTCGCCCAGCACCAGCGGCCGCTATCCCAACCTGGGCCCCGCGATCCTGGTGGGTGCCGGGGTGCTGCTGCTCGATGCGGTCGGCGACGAGGTGTTCGGCAAGGTCTCGGATGGCGCCCGCGTGAGGATCGAGGGAGACGCTCTGCTCGTCGATGACCGGGTGGTCGCGCGGGGGGTGGTCCAGGATCCCCAGTCGGTTGCGGCGAGTGCCGAGCACGCCAGGGCGGGCCTCGCCGCGCAGCTCACGGACCTGACTGCCAACACCACGGGACTCCTGCTCGACGAGCGTGACCTGCTCCTGGACGGGGTGGGCATCCCGAGCCTCGCGACCTCCTTGCGCGGACGCCACGTCGTGGTCGTGACGGGCTCGTACGACGGGGACCTCCGCCTGTTGCGCGGCTACCGCCGCGAGCACCGTCCGGTGCTGGTCGGCGTCGACGGCGGGGCGGATCGGCTGCTCGAGCAGGGGCTCAGCCCCGACGTCGTCATCGGGGAGCCGCGGCTGATGAGCGACACGGCGGTCCAGGGCGCGCGCGATGTCGTCGTACCCCTCGATGCTGCAGGGGGTTCCCGGCTGGAGGCGATGGGTGTCCGCCCGGTGACCTTCCGGACCCGGGCACCGTCAGAGGACATGGCGCTGCTGGTCGTCGCGGCGCAGCAACCTGCGCTGGTCGTCGCCGCGGGCCTGCCACTGTCGGTGGAGCACCTGCTCGACCGCGGCCGGTCCGGTGGGGCGTCGGCACTGCTCACCAGACTGCACCTGGGCGAGCGGCTCATCAGCCCGGTCGCTGCCGCTGAGCTCGTGCCCCGGCGCACCGTCTGGCCGGCCTTCCTGCTGCTCGTGCTGGCACTCGCCGCGGTGGTCCTCACCGTGCTGATGATCACGCCGCACGGCTTCGACGCGGGAGTGCTCGAGGACCGGTGGCACACGCTGCTGCAGAGGCTGCCGTGGTGAGCTTCCGCTACCACCTCACGTCGCTGGCCGCCGTGCTGCTGGCGCTCGCTGTCGGCATCGTCGTGGGGACCACCTCCCTGTCCGCCGAGCCGCCGCCGGCCAAGGCACCGGTCGCCGCCGTCCCGGGCGACACCACGGGTGAGGACCTCGCACAACGCGTCCAGTCGCGTTTGCTGCGCGACGCCCTGCCCGACCAGCGCGTCCTGCTGCTGCTCGCGCCCGACGTCCCGGCAGGCTCGGCGCGCACCGTGACTGCCGCGCTGAAGAGCGCAGGGTCGACCGTCGCGGCGCAAGTGCAGCTGCTTCCCACACTGCTCGACACCTCGGGCAAGCAGACGGTTGACGGTGTGGTCGCGGGCACGGCGCCTGCCACGCTCTCGCTGCCATCGTCGGGCACCCTCGAACGAGCGGGCGCACTCCTCGCTGCCGCGCTCGTGACCTCTGACCAGGGCAGCGACGTCACCGGGATCTCTGCGCAGAAGGTGATCGGGGGCTTCAGCGGCGGCAGTCTCATCGCCGTGGACGGGCCGCCGGCCGGCCGCGCCACGCTCGTCCTGCTGCTCAGCGGTCCCTCGCGCGGGCCGTCACTCGCCACCCTTGCGTCCGCCTTCCAAGCTCGGGTCGGGACGGTGGTCGCGGGCACTCCGGCCTCGGCGCGTGGCCGCGGGGTGGTAGCCGTCCTGCGCGCCCAGTCCAGGGGCGTCTCGGACGTCGACGGCCTCGGAACCTCGACCGGTCTGCTGGGTGCGGTCCTCGCGCTCGACGAGCAGGCTTCCGGGCGAGCGGGTCACTACGGGACAGGTCCCGGAGCTACCGGGATCGTGCCGGACCTTGGCTGACCCGCGCGTCGGCGTCTCGCCGACACAGCAGGCTGTTACTCTGGACTTCCGTGCAGCAGGCCGTCGGCTTGCTCCCTAGCACGGAGGATTCCTTGGCGCGAGAGACCTGCCACCTGTTCGTCACCGGAGGCGTCGCCTCCTCGCTCGGCAAGGGTCTCACCGCCTCCTCCCTCGGCCGGCTGCTGAAGGCGCGCGGCCTCCGCGTCACGATGCAGAAGCTCGACCCCTACCTCAACGTCGATCCCGGGACGATGAACCCGTTCCAGCACGGCGAGGTGTTCGTCACCGACGACGGGGCGGAGACCGACCTCGACGTCGGTCACTACGAGCGCTTCCTCGACGAGGTGCTGCACGGGTCGGCCAACGTGACCACCGGCCAGGTCTACAGCGCGGTCATCGCGAAGGAGCGGCGGGGCGAGTACCTCGGCGACACGGTCCAGGTCATCCCGCACATCACCGACGAGATCAAGTCCCGCATCCGATCGCTGGCCGGTCCGGAGGTCGACGTCGTCATCACGGAGGTCGGCGGCACCGTCGGAGACATCGAGTCGCTGCCGTTCCTCGAAGCTGCCCGCCAGGTGCGGCAGGAGGTCGGACGCGACCGGTGCTTCTTCGTGCATGTCAGCCTGATCCCCTACATCGGCCCGTCGGGGGAGCTGAAGACGAAGCCGACCCAGCACTCGGTCCAGGCGCTCCGCACGATCGGTATCACCCCCGACGCCATTGTCTGTCGCTCCGATCGACCGATCCACGACGGCATCAAGCGCAAGGTCGCCAACATGTGCGACGTCGAGATGGAAGCCGTCGTCTCCGCCGTCGACGCCCCCTCGATCTACGACATCCCGAAGGTGCTGCACTCCGAGGGACTCGACGCGTACGTCGTGCGCAAGCTCGGGTTGCCGTTCCGGGACGTGGACTGGACCGACTGGGACCGGCTGCTGCAGCGGGTGCACCACCCTGCGCGCGAGGTCACGGTGGCACTCGTGGGCAAGTACGTCGACCTGCCCGACGCCTACCTGTCGGTGACCGAGGCGCTGCGCGCAGGTGGGTTCCACAACGACGCGCGCGTCAACATCAAGTGGGTGCCCTCGGACAGCTGCGACACGCCAGAGGGCGCCGCGGCCCAGCTCGGCGATGTCGACGGAGTGCTCGTGCCCGGCGGCTTCGGCGTGCGGGGCATCGAGGGCAAGCTCGGCGCCCTGACGTACTCCCGGACCCACGGCATTCCCACACTCGGGATCTGCCTGGGCCTGCAGTGCATGGTGATCGAGGCGGCGCGCGAGCTGGCCGGCATCGAGAAGGCCTCCTCCGCCGAGTTCGACCCCGAGACACCCGATGCCGTGATCGCGACCATGGCGGATCAGGAGGACGTCGTCGCCGGCGAGCGCGACATGGGCGGCACCATGCGCCTCGGCCTGTGGCCCACGAAGCTGCTGCCCGGTTCCGTCGCGGCACGTACCTACGGCGACGACCCTGGTACCGAGCGGCACCGGCACCGCTACGAGGTCAACAACGCCTACCGCCCAGCTCTCGAGGCGGCCGGCCTGGTCTTCTCCGGCACCTCGCCCGACGGCACCCTGGTCGAGATGGTGGAGCTGCCGGCGGATGTCCACCCCTACTACGTGGGGATCCAGGCGCACCCGGAGTTCCGGTCCCGCCCGACCCGGGCGCACCCGCTGTTCGCCGGGCTGGTCGCGGCGGCCGTGGTGCGCAACGACTCACAGCGGCTGCCGCTCTGACGACGCACGAGTACGAGGTCCTGACGTCCGACACCGTCTTCGAGGGCCGGGTCGTCAGCCTGCGTCGGGACATCGTGTCGATGCCGGGCGGGACGACGTCGCAGCGAGACGTCGTCGTGCACCCCGGCGCCGTGGGAGTCGTGGCGCTGCGCGGGGGCGACGTCCTGCTCGTCAACCAGTACCGGCATCCGGTGCATCGCCGGCTCGACGAGCTGCCCGCCGGCCTCCTCGACGTACCGGGTGAAGCTGGCCTGCTGTGCGCGCAGCGCGAGCTCATGGAGGAAGCCGGGTACGCCGCCGACACCTGGCACGTCCTGGTCGACGTCCTGACCAGCCCGGGCATGACCGACGAGTCGATCCGGATCTTCCTTGCCCGGGACGTGCGCGTGGTGGAACGCGCGGTGCAGGAGCACGAGGAGCTCGAGATGACCGTGCGCTGGGTGCCGCTCGACGACGCGGTCCAGGCCGCGCTGGCGGGGGGCCTCGAGAACGCGGCCTGCGTGGTCGGGGTGCTCGCGGCTGCGGCCGCTCTCCGGACCGGCTTCGCAGGCCTCCGTCCTGCCGATGCACCGTGGCGAGCCCGTCCAGGGCACTAGTGTCAGGGCCGCCGGACACCCCGGTGCGCACACCAGCGCCGGGTCCTGACCGGACACGGCCCAGGACAGGAGCTCCTACGTGAAGGTCGGAATCCCTCGCGAGGTCAAGAACCACGAGTACCGGGTGGCGATCACGCCTGCGGGCGTGCACGAGATGCTGACCCACGGGCACGAGGTGTACGTCGAGAAGGACGCCGGGGTCGGCTCCTCCATCACCGATGACGAGTTCGTCGAGGCAGGCGCCACGATCATCGGCTCGGCTGACGACGTCTGGGGTACGGCGGACCTGGTCCTGAAGGTCAAGGAACCGGTGGCGGAGGAGTACCACCGGATGCGCTCGGACCAGGTGCTGTTCACCTACCTGCACCTGGCGGCGTCCCGGGCGTACACCGACGCGCTCCTGGCGTCGGGGATCACCGATGTCGCCTACGAGACGGTGCAGCTGGCCGACCGGTCGCTCCCGCTGCTCGCCCCGATGTCGGAGGTCGCAGGACGGATGGCGCCGCAGGTCGGAGCGCACTGCCTGGAGCGGGCCGCCGGGGGCCGGGGGGTGCTGATGGGCGGTGTTTCGGGGGTCTATGCGGCCAAGGTGGTCGTGCTCGGTGGCGGTGTGTCGGGCCTGAACGCGGCGGCCATCGCGCTGGGGATGCAGGCCGAGGTGCTGCTGCTGGACAAGAACATCGGCAAGCTGCGCGAGGTGGACCGGATCTACCAGGGTCACATGCAGACCGTGGCGTCGAACACCTACGAGATCGAGCGGGCCTGCCTGGACGCCGATTTGGTCATCGGGGCGGTGCTGGTGCCGGGAGCCAAGGCCCCGATCCTCGTCACCGATGAGCTGGTGGCGGCGATGAAGCAGGGCTCGGTGCTGGTCGACATCTCCGTCGACCAAGGCGGCTGCTTCGAGTCGACCCGGCCCACCACCCACGCTGACCCGACCTACGAGGTGAACGGCTCGCTGTTCTACTGCGTCGCGAACATGCCGGGCGCAGTGCCGAACACCTCGACCTACGCGCTGACGAACGTCACGCTGCCCTACGCGGTCGAGATCGCGAACCGCGGGATCGTGGCGGCGTGTGCCGCCGACCCCGCCCTCGCGTTGGGAGTGAACACCGTCGGCGGGCAGATCACCTACGCCCCGGTCGGCGAGGCGCACGGGCTCCCGTCCGTCCCGCTGTCCACGGCGCTGGTCTAGGAGTGCTCGCCTGAGCGCGATCACCACGGCGGTCCGCGGTTACCTCGACCACCTCGCCGTGGAGCGCGGTCTGGCTGCCAACACCCTGGTGTCCTACCAGCGCGACCTACGGCGGTACGCCGACTTCCTCGCCGATGCGGGCATCGCAGCGATCTCCGAGGTGCAGGAGGTGGACGTCGCCGCGTTCCTGGCCGCGCTTCGTGAGGGGTCCGACGATCATCCGCCGCTGTCGGCCACGTCGGCCGGACGAGCCGTCGTCGCGGTGCGTGGCTTCCACCGGTTCGCCGTGCGCGAGGGTCTCACCTCCCTGAACCCTGCCGCCGAGGTGCGGCCGCCCCAGCCTCCGCGTCGGCTGCCGAAGGCGATCTCGGTGGACGAGGTGACCGCCCTGCTCGGCGCCGCGGCGCACGGGGACACGCCCCTGTCGTGGCGCGACGTCGCCCTGCTCGAGCTGCTCTACGGGACCGGCGCTCGGATCTCGGAGGCCGTCGGGCTCGCGGTGGACGACGTCAGCCGCGGAGATGGGCTGGTGCGGCTGGCTGGGAAGGGCGGCAAGCAGCGGATCGTGCCGGTCGGGTCGTACGCCCAGGGTGCGATCGAGGAGTACCTCGTGCGAGGGCGCCCCTCGTTGGCTGCTTCGGGACGCGGGACGTCCGCGCTCTTCCTCAATGCGCGCGGAGGATCGCTCTCTCGACAGAGCGCGTGGGCCGTGCTGCGCGCCGCCGCCGAGCGCGCCGGCCTCGCCGGCAAGGTCTCGCCGCACACGCTGCGGCACTCCTTCGCCACGCACCTGCTCGAGGGGGGAGCAGACGTCCGCGTGGTCCAAGAGCTGCTGGGGCACGCCTCGGTGACGACAACCCAGATCTACACGCTGGTCACCGTGGACCAGTTGCGCGAGGTCTACGCC
>JBHEMB010000458.1:0-5075 GCA_046262855.1 Mycobacteriales bacterium
GTCCTGTACGGCGAGCGGGACGACGCCTGGAGCCCGGCGCAGCAGTCCGAGATGGCCGCCCGCCTCGGCTGCGAAGCGGTCGTCATCGAGCGCGCCTGGCACTCCCCCGCCGTCGAGGAGCCGGAGGCGACGCTCGCTGCCCTGCTCGCCTTCGTCTCAGGCTGACTGCACGACCTCGAAGGCCCACAGCGTGCTGCCGGTCGCGGCGGGCGGTCCCGACTGCCCGGCATGGCCGGCCGCCATCCGACCCCCGTCGCGCCAGGCCACGAAGTCGGCCGCACTGGCCCAGCGGGTGTACACGAGGTAGTCAGTGGTGCCCTCGACAGGACGCAGCAGCTCGAACCGCTCGAAACCCGGGGCTCCCTCGACCGCACCCTTGCGCGCGGCGAACCGCTCCTCGATGGTGGCGCCGGCGCCCTCAGGCACCGACAGGACGTTGATGGCGACATACGACATGCTGGACAGCATGACCGACCTCGGGCTCTACGGTCCGGACTCGGTGACGTGGCGGGTCCACAGCGACCCGATCATGGCGCTCGCCGGTCCGCGGGCGCTGCTGCTCCAGGCGCTGCAGCCGGAGGCCATGGCGGGTGTGGCGGGCAGCTCGGGCTTCAAGGAGGATCCGTGGGGTCGGCTGCACCGCACGGCCGAGTACGTCGGCGTGACCACGTTCGGCACGACTGCCGAGGCGGAGCAGGCCGGTGCCCGGGTGCGCCGCATCCACCACCGGCTGGGCCTCGACGACCCGCACCTGCTGCTGTGGGTGCACTGCACGGAGGTGGAGTCCTTCCTCACCACGGTCACGCGCTGCGGACTGCGGCTGACCGGGCAGGAGAAGGACCGCTACTACCTCGAGCAGGTCGCCAACGCCCGCCTCGTGGGCCTCGAGACCGCGCCGACGAACCGGGCCGCGATGGCCGAGTACTTCCGTTCCATGCGCCCCGAGCTCCAGGTCACCCCGGCCGCCCGGCAGGCGGCCCGCTTCGTCCTCTCGCCTCCCTTGTCCGGGCGGATGACCGCGCTGAAGCCGGCCTGGTTCGGGCTCGCCGGCCTGAGCATCGCGATGCTGCCCCGCTGGGCGCGGCGGATGTACCGGCTGCCGGGACTGCCCATGACGGACCTCGGGGCGACCGCAGCCGGCATCGCGTTGCGGACATCCCTTCTCGCGCTCCCGGAGCACCTCCGGCACGGCCCGCACTACCGCGAGGCGCAGGAGCGGCTGGCGAGCTGAGCACCGCTACTTGACCGTAAAGGTCTGCCTCGTCTCATAGCTGTCGAAGTCGTTCGCCCTGATCTGCAGGTCGATGACGTAGGTCCCCTTCGCCGGCAGGACCACGTCGAGATCCTCGTAGTGACCGACCGACTTGAGCGGCGGCGCGACGGTGATCTTGTCGGAGCTGCCCCGCCTCTGGATGAAGCCGCTCACCTCGGCGACGTTCTTCGTCAGACCAGTGCTCGTCAGGACGGTGTACACGTGCAGCCCGTTCACTCCCTTGCGGGCCGGGTAGATGTCGACCGCGACGGTGTAGGGCCCGGCCGTCGACTTGCCGGTGTACGGCGGTGCGAACGCGTCCTTGGCTGGCACGCTGTTGACCAGGAAGGCTGTGACCACGAGGACAACGGCACCGAGACCCGCCTCGATGCCGACGCTGCGCCGCAGGCCGGCGACCTCGTCCTCCTCCGGCAGGGAGGGCGGCGTGTAGGTGTCCGTCGCGGCGGCGACAAGGGGACGGGTGTAGTGCGTCCGGACGTAGGCCCGTCCCACGAGCGCGAACAGCAGCATGAGGCCGACGAGGGCGTACTTCGCGACGAGCAGCAGCCCGTACCTGGTGCTGAACAGCGCCCCCAGCTCACTGACCTCGCGGACCGTCGCGAACACGCCGGTCGCGACGAGCACGACGACCGACCAGAACGCGAGGCGGGACCAGCCCGGGAGCAGCGCAGCCTGCTCGTCATCCGTCCAGCGGCGCAGGCCGCGAACCATCACCACCAGGCCACCGACCCACGCACTGACGAAGACGAGGTGCACCGTGTCGAAGACGTTGGTCCAAGGCTCCCAGGACCCGACACCGGCGTGCCCCGCCGCAGACCAGGTCATAGCCATGAAGAGCCCGAGGGCTGCGAACAGGCCACCCGGGGCCCGACCCACGCGCTTGCCCACCGCGAGCACGGCCACGGCTGCCACAGCGGCGATGGCGATACGTGTCAGGGTCGCCTCGCCGTACTTGGTCTTCAAGATGACCGAGAGCAGGTGACCGTCGAAGGTCTTGCCGATGCCCTCCCCCGAGGCGTACGGCCCTTCGAGGAACAGGGCGAGAACCGCCATCACGCACTCACCGACGGCCGCGGCGAACATCGTGCGCCGCAGCCGCGGCACACCTGCAGGCCAGAGGACGAGGCAGAAGATCGCACCGCCGAGGAAGACGAGCAGCGCAGCGAAGCCGAGGAACCTCGTGGTGCCCAAGGCAATGCCGGGCGCGCGGGGTGCCGCTGCAAGTGAGGTCAGATCACCGCGACCCTTGCGCTCGTCGATGTTGCCGCTCGTCTTGCCGATGCTGAAGGTGAACGCACCGGACACCGGATGGCTGTCCGCGGAGACCACCCGCCACAGCACGACGTAGGAGCCCTGCCCGAGCCCGCTGCTCAGAGGGATGTGTACGACGGAGCCGCCGCTGCTCTGGGTGGGCACGCCGGTGTCGACGCGCGTGCCCTCGGCGGTCAGCACCTTCAGCTGACCCAAGCCGATGGACACGTCCTCACCAAAGGTCAGGGTCACCTCCCTGGGCGCGGACTCCAGGATCTGCGAGTCCTGCGGCGTGGTCTTGAGCAGCGCCGCATGGGCGAGCGCATCGGGGGCAGCCACACCGAGCAGCACCAACGCGGCGAGCAGGGACACCAGCAGGCCGCCCATGCGGCGCACGCTCATGGCTCAGCCCTTCCTGGAACGACCGCTGCGCACGAACGCCCCGAGGGCGAGGACGGCGGCGACCACGGCGACGGCCAGTCCTGCTCCGCCGAGGGCCTTCGCTGAGCTGTCGTCACTGGTGGCCTTCGTGGCCACCGGTGCCGGGGATGCGGTGGCGGTCACGGACGGGCTCGCTTCGGGTTGGGACGCTCCGAGGGTCAGGACCGGAGCAGGGTGCTCGCTGCCAGCCCCGGACTCGATCCACCGGACCACATCGCCGTTCTTGTACGTCTGTAGCGCCTTGAACGTGATGCTGCCGGTGTCCGGAAGGTGTCCGACGGCCAGCGAGAAGTCTTCGTAGCCGCCGACGGGGATCCCCCCAGCAGTGGCCGTCCAGGTGACGTCGACCACGGCCGATGCGATGTCCCCGTCGTCGATCTTGATCGGCGTCGCGAGCTTCGCGCTCCTGACGGTGAACGACCAGCCGGGCTTGCTCTCGGCGTACACACCGGCGATCGGCTTGTCGGCCGGCAGAGCGATCTCGACCTTGGTCGTGGGGGTGGCCTCTTCGTTCGGGACGCGGAAGACGATCTCCGCGTCGTCGCCCCCGGGGACCGCATCCAACCCGTGAACGGTGACATGCGCGGAGGCAGGGAGCGCAAGGAGGACGAGGGCGAAAGCGGCGGCGGGCAGGGCAAAGCGCTTGGCGTGCAAGGGGTCTCCAGGGGGATCGGACGGACGGGTAGCTACTGCGCGAGGGCGAGCAGCACCGGCGGTCCACGCCGCGCGGGTTGCGCGGCGACCCAGCTGGAGCGAGGAGCGTCGACGACGAGCACAGGGCGGGTACGGCGGACGCTGGCGGGCACGGGCGGCAGGACGACCCGCACACCCAGCCGCAACGCCCGCGCCGCAGCCTGCACGATCGAGTGGGCGGTCCAGAGACCGGCATCCGCGCGGCCCAGCGCCAGGCTGGTCAGCAGCAGGGCGGTGCCATGGCTGAGCAGCATCGTCGGCGTCAGACCGGCGGTGAGGTGGTGCGCCCAGCCGGCGTGCCCGGTTGTGACGTCCGTGCACATGGCCTCGAGCAGCAGGTGCGTCGCGAACTGTGCACAGAGCACCCAGGCGATCAGGGCCGGCAGCCGACGGCGCCCGCCGAGCAGCGCCACCGCCGCCGGCCAGCACAGTCCCGCGGCGACGAGGAGAGCGAAGATGCTGTCGCAGCCGTCGACGACAGAGTGCGCGAGCGCAGCACCGCCCACCGTCGGCACCGTCAGAACCGCCGCGCGGACGCCGCGCACTGCACCGGCGCGCGGGTCGACGCGCAGCGAGGCAGTCACTCCACCATGGTGCCCGACAACGTGGTCGCGTGACGGACGTGGGGTGCGCAAGAGTGCCCACGTGAGCTGGCGCACCTATCCCTGCACGCTCGAGGACGTCGCGGCGTTCAGCAACGTGTACGCCGGTTTCGACGGCCTCGAGACGCGCCGATGGCACCTCCCGCTGTGAGCTGGCCTCTGCACGACCTGGTCCTGCGCGCCCCTGACCTCGAGCTGCGTGGCATGACGGAGCAGTGGGCACGACGACTCGCAGACGTCGTTCCCGACGACCTCGAGCACCATCCCCGGCTTGCCCACTTCTCGGCCGGCACGGATGTGCTCCAGGCCTACTGGCGCAACAACGGAAGATGGCTGCCGAGCGACTGGGTGGCGCAGTTCGTGGTCCTGCACCAGGGAGAGCCGATCGGGCTGCAAGCCTTGGAAGGCAAGGACTTCGCCGCCGGTCGGACGGTCGACACGCACTCGTGGCTGGTGCTCTCCGCCCGGGGACAAGGCCTCGGAAAGCAGATGCGTGCCGCCGTGCTGGCGCTCGCCTTTGATCATCTCGGCGCACGTGCCGCCGTGACGGAGGCCTGGTCGGACAATGCGTCCTCGCTGGGGGTGTCCCGCTCGTTGGGGTACAGGGACAGCCACCGCGAGACGCGCGAAGACGGCCGTGTCCTGCAGCACCTGACCTTGACCGCATGGTCGTCACCGTGGGCGGTGGAGATCAGCGGCGTCGTCGCGTGCCTGCCGTACTTCGGCCTCTAGCCGTCCTCGGTCGCCTCGGTCTCGTCGTCCTGTTCGAGGTCGGGGAGTTGGGGGTGGTTGGGGATGGGGGGTGGTGGTTGCCA
>JBHEMB010000459.1:0-7113 GCA_046262855.1 Mycobacteriales bacterium
TACTCGTTCGGGTAGTCGCCGCTGGGCGGCGCCCCGAAGCCGAGGCCACCGCCGAAGGCGGGGCCGGCCGGCACTCCGGGACCCTTGCGGTTGACGCTGCAGCCAAAGCAGTCACGGCGCAGCACCGAGGCTCCGGGGTTGCCCTGGAGGTCGGCGTTGACGTCGTAGCTGTCAGGTCCCTCATTGGCGTAGTTGGCGCCGCCGTCGCCGGTGTAGAAGGTGCCGTTGTCCTGCAGCGCGAAGTACAGGTCCGTGTGAGTTGGCCACACGGTGCCGGCAAGCTGGCTCGAGTCGAAGGCGTGCATGCCGACGTTCGCCGGGTCGAAGCTCGGTGTCGCTGCGCACCCGTCGCTGGTGGCCTTGAACACGCCGCCGTCACCAGCGATGAACAGCGGGCACCCCGTCGTCACGGTCTCGTCGAAGGCGATGTTCGTCGGATCGGTGTGCGGGGAGTTCATGTCCCAGCGCGGCCAGTTGCCGATGCCAGTCGCGCAGCTGGGTGTGTTGTTGCTGTCGCAGGTCTGGCGCAAGATGCGCACCGACGATCCGAAGTACACGTCGTAGGTGTTCGCCGCGTTGTCCGCGTTGTCGCGCGTCTGCACGAAAGTGTCGCGGCAGTTGTTGTCGCTCACATCGGAGCCCATCTGGGTCCAGCTGCCGGCCGCGCCTCCGTTGCGGTTCTCCAAAAGCTGGCCGTGGCAGAACCCGGAGCTCGTCCCGCCCTCGAAGTTGGACAGGTAGACGATGTTCGCGTTGCCAGGTGCGATGTCGACGTTGCAGATGCCGAATGCGTTGCCGATGATGCCTGCGTCAGTAGCCGGGCGCAGCAGCGGCGAGTTCGGGTCGGCTGCGGTCCACGTGCCGCCGCCGTCCTCGGAGCGGAAGAACCCCTGGGGTCCGCACACGTCCACCTGCGTCTGCCCGCCGCCACCTGGGCGGACCTCGACGTCCTCGACTTGGTGACTGCTGCCACCGCCTGTGAAGGAACCGTCGACGTCGATCTGCGTCCACGTTTGGCCGGAGTTGAGACTGCGGGCCAGGCCGCAGGTGTTGCCGACGTACACCGGGATCGAACCCGCGGCTCCCGTTCCGAAGGCGACGCTGAGCGCCGCGGCCTCAGCGTTGCAGGTCGGCGTCTCCCCCGTCGCCTGCGCCCAGCTGCTGCCGCCGTCGGTGCTGATCCAGGCACCGCCGCGGTTCGTCGTGCTCTGCTCGTAGTTGCCGACGGCGACGACGAGGTTCGGGTCCGATGTCGCGATCTTGATGTCCTGCGCGCGGAAGATGGGGATGGCATCGATGTGCTGCCAGTGCGCGCCGCCATCGTTGGTCACCCAGAAGCCACCGAGCTCCGAGGCTGCGAACATCTTCTGGTGGTTCACGGGATCCAGCGCAAGCTTCTCGACGCGGCCTCCGAACAGCGCCCGGGTCGAGTTGTTGGGGTTGACGTCGGTGACGGCCGGAGGCGGCACCGCCGCGACGGCCTCCGCCGACGAGCCGAACAGACCTGGCACGCCGACTGCGCCTATCGCGGCGGGCAGGAAGCTCAATGCGACCACCGCTGAACGGCCTCGCCGTGGCACGCGGATCTCGTTTTGGCGCATGTCGCTGCCCCCCCACCCGGCCGGCTTGGCCGGCATATCGCGCCGGTCGGTCCGACGCTTTCGAACTCCGGTGTGTGCTGAGGACACCGGCTGTGCGTCAGGACGACAGAGCTGCTTGGCAGACCTAGGGGACGAGCCCGTCGAGTGACGGGTCGGCACGCTCGTCCGCTTTGCCGCGGTGGTCAACGCACGTGTCGGGATGCCGACACCAGGCCGGGTACGGTCGGACCTCGTGGCAGAGATGAGCATTTCGGGGAAGCTGCTGGTGGCCACGCCGGCATTGACCGACCCGAACTTCGCGCGCGCTGTGGTGCAGCTCGTGCAGCACTCCGAGGAGGACGGGGCGCTGGGTGTTGTCCTCAACCGCCCCTCCGACACGCCGCTGGGCGAGGTGCTGCCCGGCTGGGCGCTGCTCGCTGCTGATCCGGTCGTGGTCTTCGTCGGCGGACCGGTGCAGGAGTCGGCGGCCATCTGCCTGGGACGGCTGGGCCCAGGGGAGACGGGCGAGTCGTGCGTCGTGGTGCCGGGTGCCTCCTGGCTCGGGACCCTGGACCTCGACGCGGACGTGGCGGACCCCGTGCAGGAGGTGCGGGTCTTCGCCGGGTACGCCGGCTGGTCACCCGGCCAGCTCGAGGCCGAGGTGGCGGAGGGCGCCTGGTGGGTGCTCGATGCGCTGCCGTCCGACTGCTTCACCGCCGAGCCGGAGCGACTGTGGTCCACCGTGCTGCGCAGGCAGGGGATGCCGTTGGCGCTGGCGGCCAGCTACCCGCCCGACGTCGCGCTCAACTGATCCGAACGTACGCTCGCGCCCATGACGGACCGCCGGCTGCTGCTGGTGCACGCGCACCCCGACGACGAGACCATCGGGACGGGCGCCACCATGGCGAAGTACGCCGCCGAGGGCGCACAGGTCACCCTCGTCACGTGCACCCTCGGCGAGGAGGGCGAGATCCTGGTCCCTGAGCTCGCGCACCTCGCCAGTGACCAGCAGGACGGGCTCGGTCGGCACCGGATCGGCGAGCTGGCGGCGGCGTGTGCGGCCCTCGGGGTGACCGATCATCGCTTCCTCGGTGGTCCCGGCCGCTGGCGCGACAGCGGGATGATGGGCACCCCGCAGAACGAGCGACCGGACTGCTTCTGGCGAGCCGACCTCGAGGAGGCCACCCGCGAGCTGGTCGACGTGATCCGCGAGGTCCGGCCGCAGGTCGTGGTGACCTACGACGAGAACGGCGGCTACGGCCACCCTGACCACATCCAGGCCCACCGGGTCACCGTTGCGGCGGTGACGGCGGCGGCGCAGGGGCGCGACGCGTGGACGGTCTCCAAGCTGTACTTCACGGCCTTTCCCAAGAGCGCGCTGCAAGCCGGTATCGACCGCTTGAGGGAGGCCCGGGAGATGAGCTTCTTCGGCACCGACTCTGCCGACGACCTGCCCTTTGGGGTCCCCGACGAGCAGGTCACCACGGAGATCGACGCCCGCGACCAGCTGCCCGCGAAGCTCGAGGCCATGCGCGCGCACGCCACCCAGATCACTGTCGACGGCCCGTTCTTCGCCCTGTCTGACAACGTCGGACAGGAAGCGCTGGGGGTCGAGTTCTACATCCTGGCGCGCGGCGTCCTCGCCACGGCGGCAGGGCGCCAAACGGACCTCTTCGGTGGCGCTGCGTAAGCACTTGATAGGCCATTCGGGTGGTTCTGCGCTCAGCCCTGGTCACGGAGCGTAGGAGGCCTGAGGATTCGAGATGCAGAGCAGGACGGGGCTCGTCGCCCCGTCCTCTCGGTCTTTTTCGACAGCCCGAGGAGCGCACCAGTGAGCGACCAGAGCCCCGCCTCCCTCCTGGACAGCCTGGGTGGGGGATTGGTCTCGATGCAGACCGCCGACGTCGGCCGCTCCCGCGAACGGGCACGCACCCGCCGCTGGCTGAAGCTCACCTACTGGGTCTGGACGCTCGTCGCCGTCATGCTCTGGCGAGGGGCCACGATGAGTCCGGGGTCGTCGTGGGTGCCGTTGCCGCACGTGGATCCGGTCTACATGATGCTGGGTGCGTTCTTCGGACTCATGCTGCTCGTCCTGCTCCTGCAGTTCTCCGTGACGGGCAAGTCGCCGCACGTCACATACCGGCCCGACCAGCTCACGACCCGCCTCGATGACGTGGTCGGCATCGACGGTGTCAAGGACGAGGCCGTCAAGACCCTCAACCTCTTCCTCGCCCACCGCACCTTCGCCGACGCCATGGGCGGCAAGCCGCGACGCGGGGTGCTCTTCGAGGGCCCGCCCGGCACGGGAAAGACGCACCTCGCGCGAGCGATGGCGCGTGAGGCGGGGGTGCCCTTCCTGTTCGCGTCGGGCACGCAGTTCGTCTCGACCTTCCAGGGTGCCAGCTCGCGCAAGGTCCGCAACTTCTTCAAGGCGCTCTCCAAGGTCGCGCTGAAGGAGGGCGGCGCCATCGCGTTCATCGAGGAGATCGATGTCATCGCTGCTGCGCGCGGGGGCGTCTCCACGGCGATGACGCCTGGCGGCAGTCTCGCGATGGGCTGCTCGGGGACGCAGAGCCTCCCCTCGACGTACCTGCAGACCGCGCCGACCCTCGTGACCAACGGCTTCACCGGTGGGTCCGACACCTCGAGCATCGTCAACGAGCTGCTGGTGCAGATGCAGTCCTTCGACCAGCTGACCGGCGGGCAGAAGCTGCAGGGCAAACTGATCAACGCGGTCAACCTGATGCTTCCGGCCGACCGGCAGCTCCGGAGCCCGCAGGCCCGGGTGCCGAACATCCTCATCGTCGCCGCGACGAACCGGGCCTCCTCGCTCGACCCCGCGCTGCTGCGGCCCGGGCGCTTTGATCGTAAGATCGCGTTCGAGCTGCCGGCCAAGGCCGCCCGGCGTGAGCTGCTCGACTACTTCCTGAGCTCCAAGGCGCACAGGGACGAGATCGACGACGAGCGCCGGGACGCGCTCGCCGCCACCACCATCGGCTACTCGCCCGCCATGCTCGAGAACCTGCTCGACGAGGCCCTGGTCTTCGCCGTCCGTCGCGGCGACACCGCGATGTCGTCCGCGGACGTCGAGCACGCCCGCATGACGATCGAGGTCGGCGTGGGGCAGCCGGTCGAGTACACCGATCACGAGCGACGCCTCATCGCGACGCACGAGGCTGGCCACGCGACGATGGCCTTCCTCACGGCGCCGCACCGGCGCCTCGAGATCCTCACGATCATCAAGCGCAAGGGCGCCCTCGGGCTGCTCGCGCACGGCGACAAGCACGACGTCTACACCCGCTCGCGCTCGGAGCTCGAGGCCCTCATCCAGATCGCGATGGGCGGGCAGTGCGCCGAGGAGATCTTCTTCGGCGACGTGTCCACCGGGCCTGGTGGCGACCTGCTCTACGCCACGAACTGCGCAGCGGAGATGGTCGGCGCGCACGGGATGGAGGGCTCGCTGATCTCCTACCTCGCCGTGCAGAACAGCGCTTTCAGCGACACCAACATCGTGGGCCGGGTGCTGGCCGACACGCAAGGCCGGCAGGCTGTCGAGGAGCTGCTCCAGAAGCACAAGCAGCGCGCCCGCGAGCTGCTGACCGAGCACCGGCACCTCGTCGAAGCGCTGCGGGACGCACTGATCGAGCGGCACGAGCTGCTCGGCCAGGAAATCACCGACGTGCTCGAGGCGGCCCAGGCCGGGCCCACCACGATCGACCTCCGGGAGCCCAACGAGGTCCGCTCCTAGTCTCGAGGGGTGAAGACCGGGACGGCGTACCTGCTCGTGGTCGTCCTGGCGATAGAGCTGGCCGTCGTGGAGTCCTTCCTGACCGGCGCCCGCCCGTGGGGACACCCACTCCCGGTCGCGGCAGCGCTGGCAGCCCTTGCCAACCCCGCGCTCGGGTACGCCGGCGGGCGGGTGCTGCGCCGCGCGGCGGGCGCCGTCCTGCCTGGCCTGGTCTGGCTGACCATGATCACGTTGCTGAGCTCGCAGCGGCCGGAAGGTGACGTCGTCGTGGCCGCGACCTCCCGCGGGTGGTCCCTGATCGCGATTGGCGCGGTGGCGGCCGTCATCGGAGGGGTGCTCGGGGCTACACCTCGGGCGGGAAACAGCCGATGACGCACCCGTGGAAGAGCTGTCGGAGATCGCCGAGCCGGTCGAGGTCGTCGTCGTACGGCTGGGCGGGTCCCGCTACGCCCTGCCGATGGAGGCCGTCGCCGAGGTCGGCCGCCCCCCTGGGCTGACGCGGGTTCCGGGGGTGCCGAGCTGGCTCGCCGGAGTCGCGAACTGGCGGGGGCGTGTGCTGGCCGTCCTCGACCTGCGCCCGCTCCTGACGGCGCCGGCGGGCGCGTTCGACCGCCGCGCCCGGTTGGTCGTGCTGCACCGCAACAACGTCACGGTCGGCGTGCTCACCGAAGGCGTCGAGGGCACCCTCTGGCTCGAGCCGGACCAGCTGGAGCCGGCCCTCGCGCACCTGCCCGGCAGCGCCTCCGACCTGCTGGTCGGCCAGGCCACCGATGCGGCTGGTCCCTGTGGCGTGATCGACCTGGACGCCCTCTACCGCCTCGCCGATGCGCTGCCCCGCGCACGCCGCGCGGGTTAGCTCACCCCCAGAAGGAGAACGGAACGTGGACTTCTCGACCCGGCTCGCGCGGGCTGCCGCGGCGATGACATGGCTCTGCCTGGTCGTCGCCACGGTGGCCGTGGCCGTCATGGCCCACGTCGCGGCGCCGGACGGTTTCGTCATCCACGAGTACGCGTACTACAGCTGGCAGACGTTCGGCGTGGTGGTGACGGGGTTCCTCACCGTCATGCCGACACTCGCGATGCGGTCGCACTTCGTGCTGAAGAACATCGGCGTCATCCGCGTGCTGCTGCTCGTCTCGGACACCGTCTGGTGCGCCGGCTCGACATCGGTCGTCGGCGGCATCGCCGGACCCTTCTGGTTCTGCTTCATCGGCGTGGTGCTGTTCGCGGCGGTCTCCCTCAAGGGCTGGCAGGCGGGCCTGTTCGGCTGCGCTGCTACGGCCGGAGTCGTGCTCTCGTCCGCGATCGCACACACGATGGACCGCAGCCACCTCGGCGAGCTGATCCTGGTCGGCGCGATCTTCCCGATCGTCGCATGGTTCAACTCCTCCCTCGCCGGCGCGGTCTGGTCGCTGCGCACCCAGGCGAGCAACGACCGCAAGGCCCTCGAGGCCAGGGTCACCGAGCTGTCAGCGGTGCTGCAGCAGGCCGCCGCGGGAGACCTCGCCGTCTCCGCGGACGTCCCTGAGACCGGCGGCCAGCTCGCGAAGCTCTCCGCCGCCTTCAACGACACGCTCGGCAACCTCCGGGGCCTGGTGGACAGCATCCGCGGTGGCGGGGAGCAGATCGCGGCTTCGGCCGGTGAGCTGCTGGCGTCGGCGGAGGAGCATGCGGCGTCGGCGACGCAGCAGTCCAGCGCGGTGTCGGAGACGACGTCGACGATCGAGGAGCTGGCGGCGACGGCGGCGCAGATCGCGGAGACGTCGGAGGCGGTGGCTCGCTATG
>JBHEMB010000460.1:0-3706 GCA_046262855.1 Mycobacteriales bacterium
CGCTCATCCCGCCGCGCCGCCGCAGCGTGCTGCAGGAGTCGAGCCGGCCGGTCACGAGCTTGTGCACGTAGGCCTGGTGACCGGTGTCCCACAGCACCTTGTCGCGCGGGGAGTCGAAGACCCGGTGGATCGCGAGGGTGATCTCCACGACGCCGAGCGACGGGCCGAGGTGACCTCCGGTCCGGGAAACCACGTCGATCATGGTGTCGCGGATCTCGGCAGCGAGCGTGGGCAGCTGGCTGGCCGGCACCTGCTTGAGGTCGTCGGGACCGGCGATCGACGCAAGCAGGCTCGATGCCGCCTTGTTCGCTCCGCTCACGCGGGCCAGTCTAGAGGCGGGGCACCCACCGGTCGCCGCGAAGCGCTGCCTCGACCATGATCACCTGCCGGCTCGCCTGCGCGAGTCGGCGGCCCTCGCGGTCGTAGGCACCGAGGGCGGCGTCGACCACGTCCGGTGGGACCAACCCCTTCAGGTCCGCGCGCGCGGTCCGGTAGCCGTTGCGCGCTGCCTCCACCGCTGCCTCGACGTGCTGCCGGGCGAACCGTGCCAGCACGACCGGATGCGCGCGCAGCACGTCGTGCGCGCGGTACTCGGGCGGGCAGAGGTCGAACAGCCATCCGACAGCCGTCCGCTCGAAGCCCTCCGTGTCGGGCGGGTGCACCTGCTCGGGCCAGCCGGGTGGAAGGTCAGCCACCTCTCCAAACTAAGGCTTGCCGCGGCGCCGGCCGATAACCCCCGAGTGACCCCTGACCCGGAGGCGCAGCAACGGCTGCGCGCTGCGGTGCTGGCGCTCAAGGCCCCGCAAGCCGCGAAGCGCGCGCCCGCGCCGACCTCCTCGGTCTTCGGCCGCGCGGCTCGGGCGGTTCCCGACGACGTACGTCCCCGTACGTCCCGAGAAGCGCTGGTTGCGAAGTTCCGCAACGTCGAGACAAGCGCGCTCATGGCCGGCACCTCGATGGTGCTCGTCGTCACGCCCGACGCCGGGCCGCTCCCCCCGCAGCTCCTGCGCACCCTCGACCTGCTCGTGGCGGCGAAGGCCGTGGTGGTCGTGCTGGGCCCGGACGTGCCGCGGGACATGCCGGCCGACCGCAGCCGTCCCCTGACGCTGCCGCTGCGCGCGGACGACGACCTCGCCAGCGAGTGGGCGTTCCTCGCCCTCGGACCGCACAAGCGGGTGGCCTTCTTCGCCCGTCGCGACGTCGACGGCTGGGACTGGATGATCACGCGCGACCCGGTTGCCGTGCAGCGGGCGGGCACCGCCATCCTCGAGCGAGTCCCGCACCTAGGCCTTCGCGTGCCAGCCCTGCAGGACTGACTCCGCAGCCGGTCGGGCCGCCTCGGCCCAGGCGTCGA
This sequence comes from Mycobacteriales bacterium, assembly GCA_046262855.1. Lineage (GTDB taxonomy): Bacteria > Actinomycetota > Actinomycetes > Mycobacteriales > SCTD01 > RYN-111. The sequence goes on from JBHEMB010000460.1 coordinate 1,355, forward strand.
CGAGGCTCAGCCGGGTGCGCCGCTCCAGCAGGTCCTCGACGGTCAGCGCCCCCTCTGCCCGCAGCCCCCACTCGAGCTCGGCCTGCAGCACCGGCACTCCGTCGGCGAGCCGCCGCATGGTGCCCGCTGACACCTGCGCGGCCTCCGATCCGTAGCGGCGGCTCAACCGGTCCCGACCCGTGGCACCGGCACCGACCAGCGGAAGCTCGGTGGTGCGGCAGGGCACGTCGCTGATCAGGTCGACCGCGTCCTGTGCCATCCGCCGGTACGTGGTCAGCTTCCCACCCAGCACGGTGAGCCGCCCGTCCTCGAGGGTGACCGTGTGCCGCCTGCTGAGGTCGGCGGTGCGGCCTTCGGCGCCGGCGACGAGCGGCCGCACTCCGGCAAAGGAGCCGATGACGTCACCGCGCTGCAGGGGGATCTCGAGCCCGCGGCTCAACGTCTCGAGCAGGAACGCGATCTCGGGTTCCTCGGCCGTCGGCACCTCGGGCAGCGGGCCGTCCAGAGGGTCGTCGGTGAGCCCGACGTGCACGATGCCGTCGCCGTGCGGCAGGGCGAAGACATACCGGTTGGCCTCGCCGACCACCGGCACGGTGATGCTCGCCACCGGGTTCCCGAGCGTCTTCGCGTCCAGCACGATGTGCACGCCCTTGCTCGGCGTGACTCCGGGGGTCCAAGCCCCGGTGGCGATGACGGTCGTCTTTGCCTGGTACGCAAGGGATTCACCGGACAGTACGTCGGTCAGGCGGCCGTCGTCCCAGCGCACCCGAGTGAGGATGCGGGCGCCGTGCGCGGCGGCGGTGCGCGCGACCGCGATGACCAGCCGGGCGTCGTCCTCGAGATGGCCGTCCCAGTTCAGCAACGCGCCGCGGAGGCCGTCGCGCTTGACCGCAGGCAGCAACCGCTGGGTCTCCGCCACCCCGATCCGGCGCGGGCCCGGGAGCACGCTGCGCGGCGTGCGGCTGACGGCGCGCAGCACGTCGACCGCGCGTGCGCCGGCACCGATGAGCAGCTGGGCCCTGCGGTCGATGTCGGTGCTGAGCGGGATCGCCATGGGTAGCGCCCGGATCAGGTGCGGTGCAGTGCGGCACATCAGTATGCCGCGCTCCTGCGCCGACTCCAGGGCGATGCCGACATCGCCGGAGGCCAGGTACCGCAGCCCACCGTGGACCATCTTGCTGCTCCACCGGCTGGTACCGAACGCGAGGTCGTCCTTCTCGACCAGCGCCACCTGCAGCCCGCGGCTCGCAGCGTCGAGGGCGATGCCCACGCCGGTGATGCCTCCCCCGACCACGAGGACGTCGAGCTGCTCGAACGGCAGCTGCTCCAGCTCGCGGGTGCGCCGGGCGGCGTCGAGGAAGCTGGTCACCTCAAGAACCTGTCGAGCACGTGCCGCAGCTGCTTGAGCGCGCCCTGGTCGACGAGCCGCGCCGAGAACACGAACGACTGGGCGATCAGCACGATCGTCGTGGCAGCGGACTCGACGTCGAGGTCGCGCACCGAGCCGTCCGCGATCCCGTGCCCCAGCTGCTCGGCGACGAGCTCCCGGGATGCCTGCTGGCTGGAGCCGAAGCGCTCGAACACGAACGGCAGCAGCAGCTCCGGGTCCAGGTCGAGGATCCGGTGGAACAGCGCGTGCTCGCGCAGCCGCTCGACGGTCCTGGTGCAGGCCTCCACCAGTCGCTCGCGGGCCGTCGCCAGCGGAGCCACCTCGGCGTCGACCTCTGCCAGCAGCGCGGTGATCTCCCGGGTCAGCAGTGCGGCCACCAAGGTCTGCAGGTCGTCGAACTGCCGGTACACCGTCATCCGGCTCACGCCGGCCCGCCGCGCCACGTCCGCGAGCGTCGTGCGCCGCAGCCCCACGTCGAGGATCGACGCCTGGGTGGCATCGAGCAGCGTGTTACGGAGTGACGTCATCTGTCACAATGTACCCATGATCATGGCTTCCGCCGGCTGGGGTGACCCGGCCCGCCGCAAGGGGCTGCCGCCGGCGGCCTCCGGGTGGCTGGCCTCGCGCGTCGGCCGACGCAGCCCGTCGGTGCCGAGCCCCGTCGCGACGCTGCCGCCGCACCGGCTCTCGGAGTCCCAGCTGGCGGCACTGCGGGCCACCGGCGCGGACGTCGACCTCTCCGACGACGCGCGCATCGCCCGGGCAGCTGGGCGGTCCTACCTCGACCTGCTGGCGCTCCGCAGCGGCAGCTTCGCCGTACCGGACGCCGTCGTCCGTCCCACCGCCGAGCAGGTGGGGGCGGTGCTTCGGACGGGCGTGACCATGGTGCCGTTCGGCGGTGGTACGTCGGTGGTCGGCGGCGTCGCACCGCTCGGCTCCCCGGTCGTGGCGCTCGACCTGTG
>JBHEMB010000461.1:0-5709 GCA_046262855.1 Mycobacteriales bacterium
GTCTCGGGCGGTGTCTCTGTCGTGGTCGTGTGGTCACCGGGGCGGGCAGGTCGAGCGACGGCGGCGCCTCGTGCAGCAGCGACTGCGGCGCGGTGCGGGTCTCGGCCCAGCCGATGACGTACTCCTTCTTGCTGATCAGCCACTGGCCGTCGACGCGCTTCAAGGTGTCGTAGTAGCGGCTGACCAGCATGAGCACGGTGTCCGGGTCGTCGCGGTGGATCTGGTGCGACGTGAGGTAGCTCAGCGCCGTCGCCTCGTCGGGGGTCGAGGGGTCGATGTCGACGTGGTAGACCGACAGCAGGTGGTGCTGGTAGGCCTGCTCGTGGGTCATCGCGTCGAGCCAGGCGACGATCCGGTCGGCGCCCTGGATCCAGTCGCTGCCGCCGTAGCTCGCCGTGGCGTCATCGGTGAACAGGGTGCGGGTGGTCGCCAGGTCCTTGACGTCGACGCTGGAGCAGTAGCGCAGCAGCGTGTCGCTGACGGCCAGCCGGTCGGCGGGGGAGGCAGGGGCGGAACTCATGCGGTGTGTCCTTCCGAGATGCTGGGAACCTTGGTCCAGATGCTCTTGACGGTGGTGAAGGCGTCGAGGGACTCCTCGCCGAGCATCCGCCCGTACCCCGACTGCTTGACGCCGCCGTACGACACGGCGGGGTTGACCTGCTGGTAGGTGTTGACCCACACGGTGCCGACGTGCAGCGCGCGCGAGGCCCGCTGCGCCCGGCTGACATCGGAGGTCCAGACACCGGCGGACAGGCCGTACTCGACGTCGTTGGCGATCCGGTAGGCGTCGGCCTCGTCGTCGAACGGGATGATCGACATGACCGGCCCGAAGATCTCCTCCTGGGCGATCCGCATGTCGTTGCGGACGCCCGTGAAGATGGTCGGCTCGTGGAAGAAGCCGGTGCTGCCGAAGCGGTGCCCGCCGAGGGCGAGCTGGGCACCCTCCTCCTGGCCGATCCCGACGTAGCGCTGCACGCGGTCGAGCTGCTCCTGCGACACGAGCGGGCCGAGGTGGGCGTTCGGGTCGAAGCCGGAGCCGACCCGCAGGCCTGAGGACATCGCGACCGCACCGGCGACGAACTCGTCGTGGATGCTGCGCTGCACGAGCAGCCGGGTGCCCGCGGTGCAGACCTGGCCGGAGCCGCCCCAGACCGACGAGATCGCCGCAGGGACGGCGGCTTCCAGATCCGCGTCGTCGAACACGATGAAGGGGCTCTTGCCGCCGAGCTCGAGGGTGACCCGGGTGAGCCGCGCGGCGGCGGCGACCTGGACGGCGCGGCCGGTCTCGACCGACCCCGTGAACGACACCTTGTCGATGCCGGGGTGCGCGACCAGCGCGGCGCCGACCGCTTCGCCGGTGCCCTGCACGACGTTCACGACGCCAGGCGGAATGCCGGCCTCGGTGCACAGCTTCGCCAGCAGTACGGCGGAGACGGGCGTCTGCTCGGCGGGCTTGACGACGACGCTGTTGCCGGTGGCCAGCGCGAGGGCGATGCCCGCGAGCACGGCCGACGGCGCGTTCCACGGCATGATCAGCGCGATGACGCCGACCGGTTCACGCACCGCGGTGACGTGCAGGTCCAACGGTACGGCGGTGGCGGTGCCACGCCGCTTGGTCGGCCAGCCCGCGTAGTAGTCGCACGCGTCGAACCCGAACTGGGCCACGAACGCGCCGTACAACCGCAGCACTCCGCCGTCGACGACGTCGAGGTCTGCGAGCAGCTGGGCGTTGTCCGCGGCGAGGGCGCCGAGCTTGCGCAGCCGGCGCTCCTTCTCGGCCGGCGCGAGATCGCGCCAGCGGCCGTCCTCGTAGGCGGCCCGCGCCGAGCGGACCGCCCGGTCCACGTCCTCGGCCGAACCCGCGGCGGCGACAGTCACCTGCTCGCCGGTCGCAGGGTCGATGACGGGCATCGTCGCGCCGTCGGCGGAGCCGACGACAACACCGTCCAGCACGTGCCCGATCTGCTCGCTCGCGAAGTAGCTGGTCACCTCTGCCGGGACCTCGTGGACGATCCGGTCCTGCGTCGTGCTCGTCATGCGATCCACCACATCTCTCGTTCGACTGACCTCTCTGGGACGTGCTCTAGTGCTGGCTAGCCGGCGCGCAAGGGCGATGCGGCGTGGGCACTCCTGGCTGGCTCATGCAGCACGCTGACGGCTCTCCTCCGGTGACCGGCGGGGTGCGCACTCGGAGACCAGAGCGTGATTCCTCCGGAGGAATGTGTCAAGAGTCACCGGGTCTTTTCGGCGGTGTCCGGGTTGCCGGCCTGCTGCGTCTCATACCTGTTGCCACCCTTTCCGGGCAGGCCGCTTGACACCTGGTTTCCTCATGAGGAATATCTCAAGAGTACACCGAATTCTAAGGCCCCCCGGCACTCCGCAAGGTCAGCCGATCCAGCACTTTCGGTGGGCGTCGATGACGCGAGAGCTCGGCGCCCACCGAAACACCATGCTGCAACCACTCGAAGGAACCTCATATGCAAGCCGATGAAGTACGTGCCCTCGTCGCCCAGTACTTCGACTGCGCCAACAACGACGACTTCGAGGGACTCGCGAAGCTGTTCCACGAGGACGCCGTGTCGCGTCCCGTAAATGCCCCACCGCTCGTCGGCAGAGACGCCGTGCTGACCATGTACCCGCAGGTGCTCGCGCCGTTCCCGGTGCACTGCGACGACCCGGTGCGGATCCTCGTCTCGGGCCAGACGGCGGCCGTGAACATCCACTTCACGGGGACGATGACGGACGGCAAGGTGATCGAGTTCGACGCTGTCGACGTCATCGAGTACGAGGACGGGCTCATCAGGCGCATCAGCTACTGGTACGACGAGGCCGCGATCATCGCCGACATGACGTCGCCCTGAGGCGGTGCCGTGATCATGCTGACCTTCTGCCTGCGGCGGCTACCAACGCTGAGCCCGGCGGAGTTCCGCGTGCACTGGTGGGAGCGGCACGCGCCGCTGTTCCTCGCCGATGGCCACCAGGTCCTGCAGCGCACCCCTGACGACCGCTTACGGCCGCGCGGATGGGCAACGGCAGGCACACGTCGAGCGGACGCAAGCCCGCAGGGTGCTGGCTACGCGGGCGGGGACTCGCTGTCGACGACGGCCCGGCCGGCGAGCCGGGGACCGACCCAGGCCCGGAACTCCTGGTGCACGGGATGCAGCTGGTAGTCGTCGAGGGCCTGCGCCGAGTCGTGCGTCGTGATCAGGCACAGGTCGTAGGAAGCCTCCGTGCGCAGCACGTCGAGGCCGACCTCCAGGCTGAGCAGCGCGGGGATCTGGCCCTGCAGCGCCTCGAGCCGGGCCTTGGCCTCCGGCGCGTCCGCGGGATCGGTCAGCTTCATGAGGACGACGTGCCTGATCACCGAGCAACCCTAGCGATGGCGCCCGGCCGCACCTGATGCGCCGTCACCCTGGCGACGCGCGGTGTGTCGCGAGGGCAGACCCGCACCGGACGTGGCCGGCGCAGGTGCGAGGCTCGGGTGATGAGCGAGCGCGGCTGGCTGACGCCGAACGTCAAGACCCTGTCCGGCGTGAGCTTCCTGCAGGACGCCGCGAGCGAGCTGCTGTACCCGGTGCTGCCGATCTTCCTCACGGTCACGCTCGGGGCGCCTGCCGCAGCTGTCGGTGCCGTCGAAGGCGTCGCGGAGGGTGTTGCCGCGCTCGCCAAGCTGGTGCTCGGGAGGCTGTCGGACGGACGCATGAAGCGTCCCTTCATCGCGCTCGGCTACGGGCTGGCAGCGCTGGGCAAGGTGCTCATCGCCGTCGCGACCGTGTGGCCGGTGGTGCTCGCCGGCCGCGGCGTGGACCGGCTCGGCAAGGGCGTCCGCGGCGCGCCACGCGACGCGCTGCTGATGGTCGACGTCCAGGTCCACCACCGGGGCCGCGTCTTCGGCTTCCACCGGGCCGCGGACACGATGGGCGCCGTGGTGGGACCTGCGCTGGGCCTGTTGCTCTTCGAGCTGCTCGACCACCGGATCCGGCCGCTGCTGCTGATCGCGGTCGTCCCGGCGGTGCTCTCGGTGCTGCTGGTCGCGGTTGTTCGCGAGGCCGCGCCTACCGGACCCCGGACGCCCGTCGTGCAGGTGAGCGCAACCGGCCTGGGCCCCGAGCTACGCAGGGTCATCGCGCTGCTCACCCTCTTCGGCCTGGTCAACTTCCCGGACGCGCTGCTGCTGCTGAGAGCGCATGACCTGGGGCTCTCCACGGCCGGCGTGATCGCTGCCTACCTGGTCTACAACCTGGTCTACGCAGCAGCGTCCTATCCCGCCGGTGCGCTGTCCGACCGCGTCCCGAGGCAGCGCATCTTCGCCCTCGGCCTGGTGTTCTTCGCCGTGGGCTACCTCGGCCTCGGCCTCATCGCCGCGCCGTGGCTCGTCTTCGTCCTACTGCCCCTGTACGGCGGGTTCGCGGCATGCACCGACGGCGTCGGCAAGGCCTGGGTCAGCAGCCTCGCGCCCGAGGACCGGCAGGGCTCTGCGCAGGGGCTCTACCAGGCGCTGAGCGGGGGAGCGATCCTGTTCGCCGGGCTCTGGGCCGGCCTCGCCTGGAACGGCAACGGTGTCGTGCCGTTGCTGGTCTCGGGCAGTACGGCGGTCGTGGACGCTGTCGTGGTGCTGTTCGGCAGGTTCGAGGTCAGTGCAGCATCGCGCGTTCGACCCGTCGGTCCGGGACCAGCCAGATGAGCGCGACGACGACGTAGAAGGCCAGCCCCACCCAGTGGTTGACGAACGACGTCGCTATCCCGGTGGTGTACAGCGCAGGGCTGCACTTGCCCTTCCAGTCGGAGCCGATCGCGCGCCGCAGCACCGAGTCGGGGCCGTGCCCGTGCACGATCACGGTCTGCAGCACGTAGTACGCGATGGCCGCCGCCAGCAGCGTGATGCCGTAGGCCGCCGTGGGGATCGTCGCGAAGTGGTTCTCGCCCATCCAGCCCGTCGTGAAGGGCACCAGTGACAGCCAGAACAGCAGGTGGAGGTTGGCCCACAGCACGCCGCCGCTGATGTGGTCCGTCGCAGCCAGCATGTGGTGATGGTTGTTCCAGTAGATGCCGAGGTAGACGAAGCTCAGCACGTAGGTGAGCAGGGACGGCAGCTCGTCGTGGAGAGCTGACCAGGTCGTGCCCTCTGGTACGTGCAGCTCGAGGACCATGATCGTGATGAGGATGGCGATGACGCCGTCGCTGAACGCTTCCATCCGCCCCGTGGACATGCGCGCACGCTACCGACAAGGTCGCGGCAGGCAGGAGTAGCGGCGCCCGCGGCGAAGTGCTGGTGTCAGGGAGGTGAGCTCCGTGAGGCCTGGCCCGCTGGTCGTCAGGTACGCACCGGCTGCCGCGGCTGCGATCGCCCTCGTCCTCGTGGTCACCCTCACGCCCACCACCTCCCCGAGGGCGACTGATGCGGGCCTCGGCCCGCAGGACGGCAGCACTGGCCCGCTGGGTGGTTCAGCAGGCGGGACCGCACGCGGGCACTCCACGACCCCTCGGGCTGGTAGTTCCACCGAGCCCAGGGCAGGGTCCGCAGACGGGACAGCGGGCAGCACCGACAACAGCCGGCCGGGCACCGGCCCCACGGTCACGCGGCCGGTGACGACGCACGGGGTGTCACGAGCGGGCGTGGCTTGTCGCCCGGGCGCGAGGCAGGTGTCGTGGACGGTCTACGCCCCGCCCTGCGTCGCCGCCTACCGCGGCTCGAACGGCGGCGCCTCG
>JBHEMB010000462.1:0-4442 GCA_046262855.1 Mycobacteriales bacterium
AGCGCGAGCTGACGCAGTGGTACTTCAAGATCACCGAGTACGCAGACCGGCTGCTGGACGACATGGCCGAGCTGGAGGGCAAGTGGCCTGACCGCGTGCTGCTGATGCAGAAGAACTGGATCGGCCGCAGCACCGGCGCGCACGTCGACTTCCTCGTGGCGGGTCGCAAGGTGACCGTCTTCACGACCCGGCCGGACACCCTGTACGGCGCGACGTTCTTCGTCGTCGCCGCGGACGCGCCGTTGGCTGACGAGCTGTGCGCGCCCGAGCAGCGCGCGGCGTTCGAGGCCTACCGGGCGGAGACCCGCAAGCTGTCCGACATCGACCGGCAGTCGACCGAGCGTCCGAAGACCGGTGTGTCGCTGGGCGTGACGGCGGCGAACCCGCTGAACGGCGAGGAGCTGCCCGTCTTCGCGGCCGACTACGTGCTGGCCGACTACGGCACCGGCGCCATCATGGCCGTGCCCGCGCACGACCAGCGGGACCTGGACTTCGCGAGGGCCTTCGGCCTGCCGGTGCGGGTGGTCGTCGAGACCGGCGAGGCAGACCCCGGCGAGTCGGGCGTCGCCACCTCAGGCGACGGTGCGCTGGTCAACAGCGGGCCGCTGGACGGGCTGCGCAAGGACGGTGCGATCGAGAAGGCCGTCGAGATCTTGGAGGAGCGCGGCACCGGCGAGCGTGCGGTCAACTACCGGCTGCGCGACTGGCTGCTGTCTCGGCAGCGGTTCTGGGGTGCCCCGATCCCGGTCGTGCACTGCGCCGAGCACGGCGAGGTCGCCGTTCCCGACGACCAGCTGCCGGTGCGGTTGCCCGACGACATGAAGGGCGCCGACCTGCGTCCGCAGGGGCAGTCCCCGCTGGCCTCCAACGAGGCCTGGGTCAACACCACCTGCCCGGTGTGCGGTGGCCCGGCCAGGCGCGACACCGACACGATGGACACGTTCGTCGACTCGAGCTGGTACTACCTGCGCTACTGCTCACCGAGCTACAGCGACGGCCCGTTCGACGTGGACGCGGTCCGGAAGTGGCTGCCCGTCGACCAGTACGTGGGCGGCGTCGAGCACGCCATCCTGCACCTGCTGTACAGCCGCTTCTTCACGAAGGTGCTGCACGACATGGGGATGCTCGACTTCGTCGAGCCGTTCACGTCGCTGATGAACCAGGGCCAGGTCATCAACCAGGGCAAGGCGATGAGCAAGTCCCTGGGCAACGGCGTCGACCTGGGCAGCCAGCTGTCCCAGTACGGCGTGGATGCGGTGCGGCTCACGATCATCGGAGCCGGTCCGCCGGAGGACGACATCGACTGGGCCACCGTGAGCCCCGGCGGCACCCTGAAGTGGCTGAACCGGGTGTTGCGCCTGACCGACGACGTCGTGGCGATGACCGGTGACGGCAGAGACGCCATCGTCGACAAGGCCGTCGCCAAGACCGTGGACGACGTCACCAGGCTGATCGAGTCGCATCGCCTCAACGTCGCCATCGCCCGGTTCCACGAGCTGGTCAACGCGATGCGCAAGGCCGCCGACGGCGGCAGACCCGCAGGCTCGCTGCGGGACGGACTGCACGCGCTGGCCGTGATGCTCGGCTGCTATGCGCCGTACACCGCGGAAGAGGTCTGGTCACGACTGGGGCACGACGTGGACGCCGGTGACTCGGTGCACGACAGCAGCTGGCCGACCGCGGATCCGGCGCTGCTGGTCGACGAGTCGGTGACCTGCGTGATCCAGGTCGGCGGCAAGCTGCGCGACAAGCTGGAGGTGTCTCCCGACATCTCCGAGCACGAGCTGCGTCAGCTGGCGCTGTCCTCGCCCCGCATCGTCGAGCTGCTGGGTGGCAACGAGCCGCGGACGGTCATTGTCCGCGCGCCCAAGCTCGTCAACGTGGTACCTGGCTGAGCTCGGTGCGGCTGCTCACGCCGAGCTTGCGGTAGGCCCGCTGCAGGTGGGTCTTCACCGTGTTCGTCGACAGGAACAGCTGCTGCGCGATCCGCGGGTTCGACAGCCCCTCGACCGCGAGCTCGACGACCTGCCGCTCGCTCGAGGTGAGGCTTCCCCATCCGGAGGTGGGCCGCCCGTCCGTCGACCGCGCGGACGACATCATCACCATGATCTCGTCGGGACGGAGGTGCCGGCCCTCCTCCCAGCCGGGCGACTGCGGGACCACCTCGGCGATGCCGCTGGTCGGGTGCGGCTGGCCTGTGCGCTGCCGCAGCCGGTCGGCGGCGCCGAGCACGGTCGCCGCGAGATGGAGCTCACCACGCGCCCACAGCGCCGCACCCAGGGCATCCAGGCTGGCCAGCTCGAGCACCTCGTCGCCACGTGACAGGGTCAGCGCCTCACGTGCGTCGTTGACGGCGCGCATCGTCGCGCCGCTCGTGAGTGACGTGCTGCTTCGCTGCAGCAGCGTCCGAACCGGGTCCATAGGCGCCCCCATAGGAACTCGTCCATACTGCCCCAACTACTACGTTCTGGACCATGCCTCAGGTCGCCGTCGTCACGGACTCCACGGCCTATCTGCCTGACGGCGTCGCTGACAAGCACGGCATCACGGTCGTCCCCCTGCACGTCGTCCTCGGCAGCTGGTCCGGGCGCGAGGCGATCGAGGTCTCACCGGCCGACGTCGCCGCCGCCCTCAGGGAGCGCCGGGTGCAGGTCACCACCTCCCGCCCCACGCCTGGCCAGCTGGCCGCGGCCTATCGCGCCACCGACGCCGACGAGGTCGTCTCGGTGCACCTGTCCTCGGCGTTGTCGGGTACGGCGGACTCGGCGCGGCTCGCGGCGCAGCACGTCGCACGGGACATCGACGTCCGGGTGGTCGACAGCGGCTCCATCGCGATGGGCCTCGGCTTCGACGTCATCGCAGCTGCAGAGGCGGCGCAGGCCGGCGCCACGCTCGACGAGGTCGCTGCTGCGGCGCAGGCCGCGGACACCACGACGTTGTTCTACGTCGACACTCTCGAGCACCTTCGCCGCGGTGGCCGCGTGACGGCCACGACTGCGCTCGTGGGGGCCGCCCTCGCGGTGAAGCCGCTGCTCGTCGTGCGGGACGGCGAGATCGCGTTGCTGGAGAAGGTGCGCACCTTCTCCAAGGCGCTTTCCCGACTCAAGGAACGGGTCGTCGAGGCGGCCGGCGACGGGCCGGTCGAGATCGCCATCCACCACCTGGCCGCGCCGGAACGCGCCGCGCGGCTCGAGGCCGAGGTGCGAGCGGCGGTGCCGCAGCTGACCCAGCTCTACGTCTCCGAGGTGGGCGCGGTCGTGGGCGCGCACGCCGGCCCAGGGCTGCTCGGGGTGGTCGTGTGGCGCCGCTGATCGGCGAGGTCGCCGCAGCGGTGGTCGGCTACGCGCTGGGTGCCATCAGCCCGGCGGTGCTCATCGCACGGGCCAAGGGCGTCGACCTGCGGGCGATCGGCTCGGGCAATCCCGGTGCGGCGAACGCGGGACGCGCACTCGGCCGTCGTACCGGTGTCCTGGTCGCACTGCTCGACGTGGCCAAGGGCGCGGCTCCGGCAGCGCTGTTCGCGCTCGGCGACCACCGCTGGGGACTGGTGGCGGGGCTGTTCGCCGTGGCCGGGCACATCACGTCCCCATGGCTGAAGGGCAGGGGTGGCAAGGGCGTCGCCACCGCCGCGGGGGCCATCCTCGGTTCGCACCCGATGTGGCTGCTGGTCGTGCTCGCCACCTGGCTGGTCGTGCTCGCTGTCTCGCGGTGGATCGCACTCGCATCGATGTGCGCCGCCGGCGCCGTTCTCGTCACCTCTCTCGCGACCGGTCATGACCGCACGTGGGCGGCGATCATCGCCGTCGTCGTCGTCGGGCGGCACACGGGCAACGTGCTGCAGCGGCTGCCTCAAGGCCGCAAGGGTTGCTGACGACACAGCAGGGTGCACCCTGACCAGGCCGGCTACTTCGCGGCACCGGTGCCGGCCGCCGGGGCACCACCACCGCCACCCGGGTGGGCACCACCGCCGCCATCTGGGTGGGCGCCACCGCCGCCATCTGGGTGGGCGCCACCGCTGCATGGGTGGGCACCGCCGCCGCCGCCGTACCCGCCGCCGGTCGAGCAGGGCGAGTCCGGCGTCTCGGTCGGAGAGGGCCTGGTCGTCACGGGCCTGGTGCTCGCGGCCTCGCTGTTCCTCACGCTCGGCATCCGCGGCCACCAGACCGGCCAGTTCGACACCGCCCTGCGCAAGGGCCTCGTCTACACGCTGTTCTTCTACCTGGCGGTCGGCTCGGCCGTCGGGGCCTACGTCGTGCTCCGCAGGGTGACCCTTGTCTGGCACCGCGGCTCCGCGCTGGCGGCGGTCGCCCTCGGGGTACCGGTCGGCGTCGTCGGAGGTGGCCTGGCAGTTGCCCTCAACAGCGCCATCAAGGGTCACCTCAGCGGCGACCCCTCGGTGGAGCTGCTCGTCGGCGGGGGCGGTGGGCTGCGGATCTTCGTGG
>JBHEMB010000463.1:0-5061 GCA_046262855.1 Mycobacteriales bacterium
GCTCTCCTCCGCCTGCGCGGGCTTGACCTGGTCAGGACCGTCGCCGGTGGTCTGCGCGGTGCCGTTCTGGACGTTCTGGCCGTTCTGGCCGTTGCGGCGGCGGGACTCCTTCGGCTCGTCGTGCAGGATCAGCCCGCGGCCACCGCAGTGGTCGCAGTTCTCGCTGAACGCCTCGAGCAGGCCCTGGCCGACCCGCTTGCGGGTCATCTGGACGAGGCCGAGCGACGTCACCTCGGCGACCTGGTGCTTGGTGCGGTCGCGGCCCAGGCACTCGACCAGCCGGCGCACGACCAGGTCGCGGTTGCTCTCGAGCACCATGTCGATGAAGTCGACGACGATGATGCCGCCGAGGTCGCGCAGCCGGAGCTGTCGGGCGATCTCCTCCGCAGCCTCGAGGTTGTTGCGGGTGACGGTCTCCTCGAGGTTGCCACCCTTGCCGACGTACTTGCCGGTGTTGACGTCGATGACGACCATCGCCTCGGTGCGGTCGATCACGAGCGAGCCGCCGGACGGCAGGTAGACCTTGCGGTCGAGGGCCTTGAGCAGCTGCTCGTCGATGCGGTGCTCGGCGAAGACGTCACCGTTCCCGGCGTACTTCTTCAACCGCGGCGCCAGGTCCGGCGCGACGAACTCGACGTAGTCGCGGATGGTCTCCCACTCGGACTCGCCCTGCACCACGAGGCCGTTGAAGTCCTCGTTGAAGATGTCGCGGACGACCTTGATGACCAGGTCCGGCTCGGTGTGCAGCGCCTTGGGGGCACCGCCCTGCTTCGCCTTGGTCTGGATGACCTCCCACTGCGCCTGCAGCCGACGGACGTCCTTGGCGATCTCCTCCTCGGGCACGCCCTCCGCGGCGGTCCGGATGATGACCCCGGCACCCTCAGGCACCACGTTGCGCAGGATGTTCTTGAGGCGGGTCCGCTCGTTCTCCGGCAGCTTCCGGGAGATCCCGGTCATCGACGACTCAGGGACGTAGACGAGGTACCGGCCCGGCAGGCTGATCTGGGACGTCAGGCGCGCGCCCTTGTGCCCGATCGGGTCCTTGCTGACCTGGACCAGGACCTCCTGGCCGGACTTCAGCGCCTGCTCGATCTTGCGCTGGCCGTTCGGGGCGTTCTCCCAGTTGACCTCGCCGGCGTAGAGCACCGCGTTGCGGCCCTTGCCGATGTCGACGAACGCCGCCTCCATGCTGGGGAGCACGTTCTGCACGCGGCCGAGGTAGACGTTCCCGGCGTACGACGTCGCGGTCTGCTTGGTGACGTAGTGCTCGACGAGGATGCCGTCCTCGAGCACGGCGATCTGGGTGCGGTCGCCCTTCTGGCGCACGACCATCTGGCGGTCGACGGCCTCGCGGCGGGCGAGGAACTCGGCCTCGGTGAGGATCGGCGCGCGCTTGCGACCCGAGTCGCGGCCCTCCTGCCGGCGGACGCGCTTGGCGGCCATCCGGGTCGAGCCGCTGATGCCGCGTACGCCGTCCTCGTCAGCGGCATTGCCGCCATCGCGGTTCCGCGGCTGCCGGGCACGCGGTTCACGGACGTGTACGACGGTGGGCACGTCGTCCTCACCGTCCTCACCGTCCCCACCGGTACCGGCACGACGGCGGCGACGGCGACGGCGGGTGCTGGCGGCGCTGCCGTCCTCGCCCTCGTCGTCGGACTCGGCCTCGTCCTCCTCGGCCTCGTCCTCGGAGCCCTCGGCGGTCCGGTTGGCGGCGCCGCCACGGCCCCGGCGACCACGGCGGCGGCGGCGGGGAGCGCCGGTGCCCTCCTCCGTGTCCTCGAGATCTTCGGTGTCAACGGCCTCGATGTCGGCCAGGGTGTCGGCGCCAGCGTCGGCGAGCAGCTCCTCGGGCTTCACGGCACCCGCGGTGCCCGCGCGGCGGCGGGGACGGGGCGCGTCGGCCACCGGCTCGGGGGCTTGGAACGTGACGACCATGGGCGCGCGGGCGGCCCGCGGCGCGACCTCTTCGGCCGGTTCCTCGTCGGCGTCGGGGGCGGCTGCCTTCTTGGCCGGCGCCTTCTTCGCGGCGGCCTTCTTCGCAGGGGCCCTCTTGGCGGGCGCCTTCTTCGGCTTCTCCTCGGCCTCGGCGGCCACCTCGGGGGTCTCGGTGGCCTCGCTGGCGGGCTCGGGTGCGGCGGCGGCCTTTGTGGCGCGACGCCGGGGGGCCTTCTTGGGGGCTTCCTCGGGTGTGTCGGAAGCGGTGGGTGTGTCGGTGGTGTTGATCGACTCGTCGTCGAGCACGGAGCTCCGGTCCGGTCGGCGCGTGACGCTGCCGCTCCGACCCTCGGTGGGTCGCTCCCGTGTCCAGGTCGGACGCGGGAGTGAAGAAGTCTGTAGGTGCTCCCTCTAGAGGGAGCCGGCGACTTCGGTTTCCTGTCGCGTTGCCCCGGTCGGACCGGGTGCGAGCGGGTCGCCGACCTCACCGTCCGCGGTGAGCGGTCCCTGCGACAACCTGGTGGCCGCGGGCGGCACCGGTGTCGCGAGGTCGCTCACCAAACGGAGTCCGGAGAGGACGTCGTCGGGTCGTACTGCAGGCGTCACGTGCTGCACGACCATCTGCAGTATCGCACAGCCGTCACCGGCTGTTGTCGTCATGGACACCACGGGTCCCCGGGTGTCGAACGCCCGGCGCCCGTTCTTGGTCATCCGCTGGACCTCGATGGCCTCCGTCGCGAGGAAGGCCTCGACGGCCTGGGCGAGCGCCGCGGGGGCCACGTCCGGCAGCTCGATGCGCCAGCTCGACGCCTGGACGAGCTCCGCCAGCGACGTGCCGGGGGCTGCTTCCACGGCCTGGACGAGGTCGATCCCGTCCGGTAGCGAGTCGTCGAGGGCGGCCCGCACGGATTCCACGTCCCGGACCTCGGCGAGCGCGATCTCGACGTACTCCGCCTCGCTGGCCACGCCCGTCGCCGCCGCGCCGACCCAGCTGACCTTCGGGTGCGGGCTGAAACCGGCGCTGTAGGCCATCGGGATCTCCGCCCGCCGCAGCGCGCGCTCGAACACCCTGGCGATGTCGCGGTGGGACGTGAAGCGCAGCCGGCCGCGCTTGGTGTACCGCAGCCGGATCCGCTGGACTGGCGGGGGCGGGGGTGCGCCGGGAGGCTGCCTGGACATCAGTCCCGGCCCAGCCGCCCGAGCGCCGCGGCCCGCGACTGCGCGATGTGGGCGCGCAGCCCCTCGGCGGCCTGCTCCGTGAGCGCGGCCGGGCCCAGCCTGCCCGCGACCCCGCCGGGGATGCGCGACTCGGCAACCGCCCGCCGGTGGCTGAAGGTCTCGAAGCCCGCCCGGCCGTGGTAGCTGCCCATGCCGCTCTGGCCGACGCCGCCGAACGGGACGTCAGGCAGGCTCAGGTGCACGGCGAAGTCGTTGCGCGTGATGCCGCCCGAGGCGGTCCGGCGCCGGAACTCCTGGAAGTCCTGGGAGTCGTCGCCGTACCAGTACGCCACCAGCGGCGAGGGCCTCGTGGTGACGTAGTCGATCACCTCGGTCACGTCGTCGTACGGGCGGACCGCCAGCACGGGGCCGAACACCTCCTCCTGCGACACCGCCATGTCGTCGGTCACGCCCAGGAGCACGGTCGGGGCGATCCGCCGGGTGTCGGGGTCGGCGACCGGCGTGGAGTCGGGCACCCCCAGGACGGCGGTGGCGCCCTTCTCCACGGCGTCGCTGACCAATCCGGTCACGCGGTCGAAGTTCTTGGCGTTGACGATCGAGGTGATGGCCGGGTTGGCGTAGTAGTCCGGGAAGAGCCGCAGGAACGCCGCGCGGGTCTCCGCGACGAACTCGTCCACCTTCGACCGCGGGACGAACACGTCGTCGGGGCACAGGCACACCTGCCCGCCGTTGATCATGCGTGACGAGGCGATCCGTTCGGCCGCAAGCGCCAGGTCGGCGTCCGCCGCGACGACGACCGGGTTCTTGCCGCCGAGCTCGAGGGTGACGGGCGTGAGGTTGTCGGCGGCCGCGCGCTGCACCATCCGGCCCACCGCCGGGGAACCGGTGAAGAACAGGTGGTTGAAGGGCAGTCCGTAGAACGCGGTGGCGACATCGAGTCCGCCGTTGACGACGACGAGCTCCGTGGGGTCGAACTCCTCGCCCACGGCCCGGGCCAGCACCGCACCTGCCCGGGTGTTGACGTCCGAGAACTTGATCATCACCCGGTTGCCGGCAGCGATCGCCTCCGCGGCCGGCTGGACCACGAGGCTCACCGGGAAGTTCCAGGGACCGATGACACCGACCACCCCGAGCGGGGCGACGTCGATCGTCGTCGGCAGACCGGCGGCCTCGGACCCGGGCACCTCGCGCGGCGCCATCCACTCCTCGAGGTGGTCGCGCAGGTGCTGAATGCTGCTGATGGTGCCGGCCACGTCGACGTAGAGGCTGAAGGTGCGCGGTCGGTGACCGAAGTCGGCTTCGAGAGCCGCCGTCAGGTCGTCGGCGACGCCGAGGACCGCGACGAGGAGGCGGTCGAGCCTGCTGCGCCGGACCGCTGCCGACGGCGGACCCTCCTGCAGGAAGGCGGCGCGCTGCGCCTGGAAGAGCCCTTCGAGGTCGGTCGGCGTGAGGGTCTCGTGCGTGGCGATGGCGGTCATGCGGACTCTTCCTGAAGGGTGTTCAGACGACGGAGAGCGGGAGCAGCTTCTTGCCCGTCGGACCGATCTGGATCTCGGTGCCCAGCTGCGGGCAGACGCCGCAGTCGAAGCACGGGATCCAGCGGCAGTCGTCGAGGTCGGTCTCCGCCAGCGCATCCTGCCAGTCCGACCAGAGCCACTCCTTGTCGAGCCCGCTGTCGAGGTGATCCCAGGGAAGGACCTCGACGTCGTCGCGCTCACGGGTGGTGTACCAGTCGACGGCCACCCCCTTCGCGGCCGCCGCGGCCATCCAGCGCTCGTAGGAGAAGTGCTCGCTCCAGCCGTCCATGATGCCGCCCTGGCGCCACACCTCCTCGATGACCGCGCCGACCCGCCGGTCACCGCGTGACAGCAGCCCCTCGATCTGGCCGGGCTTCCCGTCGTGGTAGCG
Source organism: Mycobacteriales bacterium (assembly GCA_046262855.1). GTDB lineage: Bacteria > Actinomycetota > Actinomycetes > Mycobacteriales > SCTD01 > RYN-111. The sequence goes on from JBHEMB010000463.1 coordinate 5,023, forward strand.
GTAACCGATCGCCTTCGCGGTGCTCTTGTCGTCGCGGAT
>JBHEMB010000464.1:0-2550 GCA_046262855.1 Mycobacteriales bacterium
CTCGATGCACTGCTGGTCCGGGTGCAAGAGGTCGCGCTGACCCGCAAGATCGGGGACGCGATGTCAGCGATGCGGCGCATGGCGACCGACCCGCACACCGACCCCGCTCAGGGACGGACCCTCAGCCGTGAGTTGCAGGAGCTCCAGCGGGAGCTGGCGCAGCTGCGGGACCGGGCCAGCTGATGGCGATCTCCCTGCGTCGGGGTGAGAAGCTGCCGCTCGCAGTCCGCCGTGCCGTGGAGCTCGGGCCGAGCGAGCGCGTCCTCAGCTGGGGCCGTGAAGAAGCGAGTGGCACGACGGTGGTGGCCACCAACCAGCGGCTCTGTGCCGTGGGTGGCGCCGGAGAGCGCGTCATGACCAGGCCTTGGCACGATGTCGACGGCGGGACCTGGTCGTCGGAGCTGGGCCAGCTGACCGTGACCTGGGTGGACGGGTCACGGCCCAGCCAGTGGGTACTGGGGGAGTCCAGCCTGCTGCCCGAGACGGTGAGGGAGCGGGTGCAGGCCAGCGTCGTGCTGGCCCAGCGCATCGACCTCGGACCGCGTCGCTCGGCTCGCGCCGTCATCCGGCAGGACCTCGGCTCGGGAGACCTGCTCGAACAGGTCGTCCTGGGCCGTGGTGTGCCCGGCGATGACCCCGAGGTGGCGCAGCAGGCCGCCGCCGCGCTGGCCTACCTCCGCGAGCAGGTCGGGCTCTGACAGCCGTTTTCGGAACCGCTCACATCCTTTGCTATGGTTGCGCAGCGCCGAACGCGGCTACCGCCGACGGACATTCCCCTGTAGCTCAATTGGCAGAGCAGCCGACTGTTAATCGGCAGGTTGTTGGTTCGAGTCCAACCGGGGGAGCGCATCCAAAGGCCCGGGTCGGCGACCCGGGCCTTTGCCGTAGGGCCGCTGTCAGCGGCCTGCGCTTGCGGCGCCCGCGGGTAGGGCACCTCCACCGGCGTCGAGGCCGGTTCCGGCATCTTCCGCAGGTCCGGTCGCGTGCAGGACGGAGCGACCGCGCCGGCTGAGGCGCCGCTCGACGTAGGTGGCCAGCCGGGACAGTGAGTAGTTGATGAGGATGAACAGCACCGCGGCGACGAGGTACGCGGGCACCGTGTTGGCGAAGGCTGACCCGAGCGTCTTCGACCAGATGAGCAGCTCACCGTAGGTGATCTGGAAACCGAGCGCCGAGTCCTTGAGGATGGTCACGAACTGGCCGATGAGGGCGGGCAGCATGGCGGTGAGCGCCTGGGGCAGCTGGATCGACCGGAGAACCTGCGAGGGGGTCAGGCCGATGGACAGGCCGGCCTCGCTCTGGCCCTTGGGCAGCGAGTAGACCCCGGACCGAACCAGCTCCGCGATCACCGACCCGTTGTAGAGCGTCAGTCCGGTGACCACGGCGGCCAGCGGGTTGAGCTCGCTGGGGAACACGTTGTTCTGGGTGTACACGCCGAACGCGAAGATCATCATGATCAGGACGGGCACGGCGCGGAAGAACTCGACGACGACGCCGCAGAACCAGCGCACCGGTGCCACGGCGGACAGCCGACCGACCCCGAAGACCAGACCGAACACGCCCGCGAGCACGATCGAGATGACGGCCGCCTTGAACGTTCCCCACAGGCCTGGGATGAGGTAGTCCCGCCACACGGCGCGGTCGGTCACGAACGGCTTCCACATGTCGGCGTGCAGCTGGTTGGCGTCCTGCATCTTGCGGACCGCGAGGTAGAGGAGGGCGAGGGTGCCCACCACCCCGACCGCGGTCAGGATGCCGTGCCGCCGCCTCGCCCTGGGGCCCGGGGCGTCGAAGAGGACGTCGGCGCTCATCGCTTCACCGCCAGGCGACGCGACAGGCTGGTGAACAGCAGGCCCAGCGGCAGGGTGAGGATCACGAAGCCGAGCGCGAAGACCAGGAAGACACTGATCGTTCCGGTCTGCTTCTCGATGACCTCGCTCATGAGCCCCGCGGCGTCCGCGGTGCCGATGACGGCGGCCACGGTGGTGTTCTTGATCAGCGCGATCAGCACCGACCCCAGAGGTGCGATGGAGCCGCGAAAAGCTTGCGGAAGAAGGAATTCCCGCATGCTCTGGGCGAACGTCAGCCCCACGGCACGGGCAGCCTCTGCCTGGCCGGCCGGCACCGTGTTGACACCGCTGCGCAGGGCCTCGCACACGAACGCCGCGTGGTAGATCGACAGCATGACGATGGCCCACCGGATGGCGTTCTGCTGGAAGTCACCGGACAGGGACAGCCCCATGATGAAGGACAGGCCCAGCACGCTGAGCACCATGAGCAGCGTCAGCGGGGTGTTCCGGAAGATGTTGACGTACCACGTGCCGAGCAGCCGCAGCACGGCCACTGGGGACAGGCGCATGACGGCCACGATGGTGCCGAGGATGAGGGCCCCGATCGCCGAGAAGAACGCCAGCCGGATCGTGAGCCAGAACGCGCCGAGCACGTCGTAGTTGCTCAGGATGTCACCCATGCAGGGAACCTTCCGTTGCGGTGCGTGAGCCGGGATGAGGCTTCGGTATGCCGCCCGCGCAAGTCAGCGGGCGGCATACC
>JBHEMB010000465.1:0-17401 GCA_046262855.1 Mycobacteriales bacterium
GTCGTGTTGGTGCCCAGGCCCGTGACGCCGTCCGAGTCGTACGGCAGCCGGCTGGGGAACTCCGCGCCACCCGCGTCGGTCGCGCCGATGCCGCCCCAGACGTAGTTGCACCCGGTGAGCGGCTGCCCCAGCGCCTTCGAGGCCCCGGGCCTGCCCGAGCACACCTTGTAGCGGTCGTCCTTGCTGACGACGCCCGGCCGCGCGAGCTCAGGGTTGGCGGCGAACGCCCGCCACGTGGCCGGACCGCCGAGAGTGCCGTCCGTCAGCGGCCCCGGCAGGTTCGTCGCCGGGACAGCCTGGTCGCTCGACACGTAGCTTCCGACGTACCCGCCGCCTGTGACGGCGGAATTGAAGGGGCACACCGCGGCGTAGACCTTGTCCGCGGCGGTGACCGCCGGGTGGAAGCTCGTGGTGCCGGCCTCGGGCGAGGAGAGCGTGTCGAACTCCGCGATCTGGGTGTTGTTGCGGAAGACCTTCACGGTGATGTCGTCACTGGGGACGTCGGTCGCCGCCGCGCTGACAACGAGGGTCTGGTCGCCCACGGCCACCTCCGTCAACAGCGCCTTGGCAGAGCAGGCGCTCGACGTGTAGGTCCCCTGGAACACCCCTGGCGTGGTGCCGGCGGCGGCCACCGACCGCATCGAGGCGACCGACTCGGTGCCGGCAGCCAGCGTGTCGACCGCGTCGTTCCGGAGCAGGACTCGGCCGGTCTCGGCGTCCACGAAGCTGATCGTCGCGAGAGCCCTGCCGCCGTATACGTCCTGGATGTCGGTCTCCCACGCGAGCCGAGGCCCGCGATCGGTGGTGGGCAGCACCGCAGCCGGGCGCGCTGCACCTGGTGCAGCCCCTTGGCAGCGACGATCCGGAAACCGGAGACCGGCTTGTCCTTGACCGTCAGGTCGGAGGCCCGCAGCGTCGTGATGCCGGCGTCCTTCGCCGCGGCGAGCACCGCCTGCGACACGGAGATCCTCGGCGAGGTCGAGGACAGCCCGCTGAGTAGCTGCGCGGGAACGAGCGAGCTCGTCACGCCTGCGACCCGACCGCCCCGGGAGTCACGCACGACCCCCACGACGACATAGCCGTCCTGGGCGACCAGGAGGCCGTCGACCTTCTGGTTGAACGAGACGGAGTACGCCGTGGTGCTCTGCGACAGCGGCGCGGTCAGGACGACCTGCAGATCGTCGACATCCGCCGCGGACAGCCCCCACACCGCGGCGTGGTCCCGGAGGTAGTCCCGAGCGATCTGGACCGGTGAGCCGTGCAGGCCCGTGGCCAGGAAGCTCTTCTCACGCATCAGGCTGAGCGGCGTCCCGTACTGCGTGTACGACGAGACCCGGATGCCGTTGCCGAGCGCGGCGACCGCCGCTTCGGAGGAGGCCAGCTTCGGCAGCCGCGGCCCGCGGCGATCCGCGTCGCCGACCGGGACCTCAGCGCCCGGGAAGTCGCCGCTGTCCGGTCCCTGCAGCGCCCGCTGCAGGTGGGCGGACACCACGGGGGCGGCCTGCGAGGACGGCACGGCGCCCAGCAGCAGGGCGCCTACGGCAGCGCTGGCGCCCAGGGCGAGGGCCGCACGGGTTCGGGACAAGGGATGGCCTCCAGGAGAAAGGGGGGACGACCCTGACACGCTTCTGCACGTGCGGCTCCGATCCTGCTGGCAAAGCGGGCCGAAGTTCGCAAGGTTCACGTCGAGAGGAGGAGTCACGTGCCTGAGGGCGACACCGTCTGGCTGGCGGGCCGCCGGCTGCACGACGCCCTCGCCGGCAAGCAGCTGGTGGGCAGCGACTTCCGGGTGCCGCAGCTGGCGACGGTCGACCTCGCCGGCGAGACGGTGCTCGAGGTCGCCTCACGCGGCAAGCACCTGCTGATGCGGCTGTCCTCGGAACGGACGCTGCACACGCACTTCCGGATGGAGGGCAGCTGGCACCTGTACTCCCCCGGCTCCCGCTGGAGCGGCGGGCCGGAGCACGAGGTGCGGGTGGTGCTTGCCGTCGCCGACCGGGTGGCGGTCGGCTACCGGCTGCCCGTCATCGAGCTGCTGCCGACAGCAGCAGAGGCATCGGTCGTCGGGCATCTCGGCCCGGATGTGCTGGCCGAGCCCTTCGACCTCGACGAGGCGGTACGTCGGTTGGCGGCCGACCCGGAACGCGAGGTCGGGATGGCGCTGCTGGACCAGCGCAACCTCGCGGGCATCGGCAACCTCTACCGCTGTGAGGCGCTGTTCCTGCGCGGCGTACACCCCTGGAGGCGCGTCGCGGAGGTCGACCTCACGGTGCTCGTGAAGCTTGTCGTCCGGCTGATGCGCGCCAACATGCGGCACGTCCAGCAGGTGACCACCGGCTCGACGCGCAGAGGTGAGGAGCACTGGGTCTTCGAGCGCGCCGGCCGGCCCTGCCGGCGCTGCGGGACTGAGGTGCGGCGAGCCGACCAGGGGGCGCCGCCGTACCAGCGGATCACGTACTGGTGCCCGCGCTGCCAACCAGGCGGGACAGTCCGATAGCCGACAGTGGTGGAGGCTTGGAAGTTGCGCTGCCGTGCCGCACGCTGGGGCTGTGCGCAAGGAGATCCGCGGGTACGAACCGGCTGCGGTGGCCGCCTTCCTCTCGCGCTGTCTCGCCACGGCCGGAGTGGACGCCAGGCGCCATCCGCAGCTTCAGGGGCTGAGTGCCGCCGGCGAGCCGGTGACTGCCGAGGAGATCGCCGGCGCGCGGTTCCGCTCGACGCTGCTCGGCTACCCGATCCGTGAGGTCGACGACCTGCTCGACGAGCTGCAGGCTGCCGTGGAGGTCACGAGATGGCGAGCTCCAGCGCCGCCAGACGAAGCGGCTGCGGAGGCTCGAACGACCTCACTCGCGGAAGCTGAGCGAGCGTCACACGACCGTACTGCAACGCATCGTTGACCAGGGAGTCGTGGGTCCAGCCCTCGGCGCGACCGTGCTCGGTGAGGGTGACCCGGTAGATCGTGATGTCGTAGCGCGTGGGCGTCCCGTAGACCGCGCCGATCGCACCGACGAGCTGGGCCCTGCCCTTGGCTCCCCAGGCGCCGTCCCACGGCTTGTCGTAGCGCTGCCAGAGCCCCACCGAAGCCGACCACACCCCGTGCTCGGACACGTCGCGCGCCTCGAGCGCCTGGATCACGTCGGCAGCCACCCACGCCGGCAGCACCGCTGACGGTCGCAGGACGAGCACCTCGCCATCCATGCCCTGAAGATCGGCCCCCGTTTGCCACGTCTTGCGCGGCAAACGGGTGATCTACGTTGCGGTCACTCGCTCTTCTCGGCAGCAGCATCGGCCGCGCCCTGAGCGGGTGTCTCGATCGGAGCCGCGGAAGCCTGCTGCGCCGCCGGGAGCTGACCGCTCATGCTGGCGCGGATCTGGTCGAGGCGGGCCTGGCCGGCGACGTCGAGGGTCGCCTTCTCGACCTCGAGCATCCGGCCCTCAACGGTGTTGCCGGCGAGCTCCGCGCCGCCGAGCGCCTTGGCGTAGCGGGCCTCGATCTTGTCGCGCACCTCGTCGAGGCTCGGCACGTTGCCGGGAGCGGAGAGCTCGCTGACCGACTGCAGGCTCCGCGTGACCTGCTCCTGCATCTTGGCCTGCTCGAGCTGGCTGAGCAGCTGGCTCCGCTCGGCAAGCTTGCGCTGGAGCACCAGCGCGTTGTTCTCGACGGCCTTCTTGGCCTGCTCGGCGGCCTGCAGCGCCTGGTCGTGCAGGCTCTTGAGGTCCTCCATCTGCTTCTCCGCGGAGACCAGGTTGTTGGAGAACGTGAGGGCGGTCGTCTCGTACTCAGTGGCCTTCTTCGTGTCACCGGCGGCCTTCGACTGGTCCGCGAGCACGAGCGCCTGGCGTGCGGAGCCCTGCAGCTTCTCGACCTCGTCCATCTGGCGGGCGAGCTTCATCTCGAGCTGGCGCTGGTTGCCGATGACCGCGGCCGCCTGCTGCGTCAGCGCCTGGTGCTGCTGCTGCGCCTCGGCGATGGCCTGCTGGATCTGGACCTTGGGATCGGCCTTCTCGTCGTTCTTGGCACCGAACGCGGCCATGACGTACTTCCAGAGCTTGACGAACGGGTTGGCGGCCACACGTTCTCCTCGATGCGATCGGTCGGGCCCCATCCTGGCACGGCTGTGCTCCGACAGGCTCAGCCCGGCCAGCCCAGCGCGCCGTTGCCTGCTGCGGCCGTTGCCGGTGTCATCGACACGGGGACGTGGACAGGTGCGACGTGGCTGCTCAGGCCGCGCACCAGGGCCTCCGCCAGCGGTCGCGCTGCGTGCCGCGGCACCGGCCAGAGCAGCTGGCTCACGCACCAGCGCAGCACGGTCTCGACGTCGGCGGCCGCGCTCGGCACGCCGCCTGCGGTGAGGACCCCGGCGACGCCCTCGCGGGCGAGCTGCCAGCCCCGGCCGCTGCTGGGCATCATCAACGGGGCGAGCAGCTGCTGCTCGCCCTCGGCAGCCTTGCGCAGCGCGGGGTGCTCGCCGAGGACCGCCGCCGCGTGCGCGAGGGCCTCGACCAGCCCGCTGCTGGACGCGGTCGTGACGCACGCCCCGACCAGGTCCGACACCTGCTGCTCGACGACCGCGGCGAGCACGTCGTCCTTGGTGCGGAAGTGGTTGTAGAGGGTGGCCTTCGCGACGCCGCTCTTGCTGGCGACGTCGACCATCGTGGTCTTGCGGATGCCGTAGCGCGCGACGCACTCGGCGGTGGCCGCGAGCAGCGCGCTGCGGGTCCGGCCCATCGCGTTGCCCGAGCGGGCGCGGGTGCCTGGATCGCGGACGGGCACGTCCGAGGGGTTGCTCACCCGGGGATCAGGCGGCGGACAGGACGGCGCTGACCGGAGCCGGCCCGGGAACGACCTCGAGCACCGGCACGGGGTGCGGCTCGTGGACGGAGAGCTCCTCGCTCACGTCGCGCAGCACGTCGGAGAGCCGGACGCCGAGTGCTCGGCAGATGCTGGCGAGCAGCTCGGAGGAAGCCTCCTTCTGGCCGCGTTCCACCTCGCTGAGGTACCCGAGGCTGACCCGCGCGGCAGTGGAGACCTCACGCAGGGTGCGGTGCTGCCGCAGGCGCGTCTCGCGCAGGGCGCCGCCCAGCAGGCTCCGGAGCACGACGGTCTCGCCCACTCACTTCACCTCCACCTCGGTCGATCTCGGCCAACGCTACCCGCATCCCCCGACACGAGCACCGAGGACCCGGCTGTTCTCTCACAGCACAACCCCCGCCCCCCGCCCCCCTTCCGGCGATGAATGGATACCGCGATGCCGATTCAGCGCGGAAACAGCAGCTCAGTATCCCTTCATGCGTGGGGGTGGGGGTGGAGGTGGCTGCGGAGCAGGTGGAGGGCGTGCTGGGTGGTCAGCATCCGGACGCGGTCGCGGTCGCCGGGCAGGAGGACCTCGATCACCTCGGAGGTGGGCCCCGACACGGCGAGGAACACCGTCCCGACCGGCTTGCCCTCCTGCTCGTCCGGGCCGGCCACCCCCGTGCAGGCAAGCCCCCAGGTCGCGTCCAGCCGCTCCCGTACGCCGGATGCCAGCGCGGCCGCGGTGTCCGCCGAGACGGCGCCGGAGGCGGCGAGCAACGGGCCTGGAACCCCGGCCAGCGACTCCTTCAGGTCGGTCGCGTAGACGACCATCCCGCCACGGAACGTCGTCGAGGAGCCCGGCCGCTCGGACAGCGCCGCAGCCAGCGTCCCTCCCGTCAGGGACTCGGCCACCGCCACCGTCTGGCCGCGGTCGAACAGGGTGTCGTGCACGAGCCCCGAGACGGTCTGGTCGTCATGGCCCCAGGCGGCTGCGCCGAGCACGGCATCGACCTTGTCCACCAGGGGCGCGAGCCAGCCGGGGTCCTGGGTCGTGGTGAACCGCACGCGGACCAAACCGCCGCTGGCGAGGTAGGACAGGGACACGCCGTCCGGCACGGTCACCGCCGCCTCGACCCGCTCGGCGACGACGGACTCACCCAGCCCGAACACCAGCACCTGCCGGGTCGTCACGGCGCGCCCCGACATGCCGGCGAGCCGAGGCCACACCGGCTCCGAGGTGGCACGCAGCTCGTGCGGCGGGCCGGGCAGCGCGATCACGATCTTGCCGTCCTGGGCGAGCCACAGCCCGGGAGCGGTGCCCGCGGTGTTCTCCAGCGACTCCGCACCGGTGGGTACGTCGGCCTGCCGGAGCACGGCGTCCGGCATCGGCCGGCCCCAGGCGGCGAACCGGTCGCGGAGCTGCTGCTCGAGACGGGCGCTGCGCGACAGCGGGGCCTCCATGGCGGCAGCGACGGCCTCGCGGGTGAGGTCGTCGATCGTCGGCCCCAGGCCTCCGCAGAGGACGAGCACGTCGACCTCGGTCAGGTGCCGGCGAATCGCGGCGACCAGGACCGGCAGCGCGTCGGGCAGCGCCTCGGAGGCGACCACCTCGATGCCGGCAGCCGCGAGCTGCCTGCCGAGCGAGGCGGCGTTGGAGTTGACGACATCGCCGAGCAGCAGCTCCGTGCCGATCGCCAGGACCGCGCCCCTCACTGCGATCGCGCCGCCCTTCGTGCCCGCTTCATGGCGGCTCGTTCGCTCGTCTGCCGCAGGGTCAGAGCCCTTGCCACGTAGTCGACCCCGGTCACGACGGTGACGACGACCGCCAGTCCCATCACCGCGGCCCGACCGGTCGCGAGCCATCCGCTCAGCGGCAGCACGTACAGCCCGATCGCCACCGCCTGCACGAACGCCTTGAGCTTGCCACCGCGCGACGCCGGGATGACGCCGTGCCGGATCACCCAGAACCGCAGCAGTGTGACGCCGAGCTCCCGGACCAGCACCACGACGGTGATCCACCACGGCAGCTCGTCCAGCAGGGACAGCCCGATGAGGGCAGCGCCGATGAGAGCCTTGTCGGCGATCGGATCGACCAGCTTGCCGAAGGACGTGACGAGGTTGCGGCTTCGGGCGAGCTGCCCGTCGATGCGGTCGGTGTACGACGCGAGGGCGAACACCGCCGAGGCCACCCAGCGCCACCCGTTGTGCTGACCGTCGTCGGCGAACAGCGCGAGCACGAACAGCGGCACGAGGAGCAACCGGAAGACGGTCAACCCGTTCGCGATGTTCCAGGTGCTGGCTGTCGGAGAAGGCGGCACCGCCATCGGCTCCGCCAGCGGCCGCTCCTTCACAGCGCGGCCACCAGGTCGACGCCCTCGCTCGCGACGACCGTGGCCGTCACGACGGTGCCCACGGCGGCACCGGGCACCGTCGTCGTGCCGTCCACCTCGGGGGCCTGGTGCAGCGCACGACCCTCCCCGTCTTCGGTCTCGATCAGCACGCTGACCGTCGTACCGATCCGTTCTTCCGCCCGCTGGGAGGTGAGCTCCTCGATCAGGTCGGAGATCCGCGCGACCCGCTCGTCCACCACGTGCTGCGGCAGGTGGTCCGGCAGCGTCTCGGCCTCGGTGCCGTCCTCGTCGGAGTACCCGAACACGCCGACCACGTCGAGCCGCGCGGCGACGAGGAACCGCTCGAGCTCCTCGACGTCAGCCTCCGTCTCGCCGGGGAACCCGACGATGACGTTCGAACGGACCCCTGCGAGCGGGTCGATCGCCCGCACCTGGTCGAGCAGCGTGAGGAAGGACTCGGTCCCGCCGAACCGGCGCATCCTGCGCAGCACCGTCGGGCTGGCGTGCTGGAACGACATGTCGAAGTACGGCGCGACGCCCGGCGTCTTCGTCAGCGCCTCGATCAGGGTCGGCCGCATCTCGGCAGGTTGCAGGTAGGACAACCGGACCCGCGGCACGATGGCGGCGAGCTCGGGCAGCAGGGTCTCGAGCAGCTTGAGGTCGCCAAGGTCCTTGCCGTACGACGTGGAGTTCTCGCTGACGAGCACGACCTCCTGGACGCCGTGGTCGGCGAGCCAACGAGCCTCAGCGAGTACGTCGGAAGGCCGCCGGGACACGAAGGCCCCCCGGAAGCTGGGAATCGCGCAGAACGAGCAGCGACGGTCGCAGCCGCTCGCCAGCTTCAGCGGTGCCACGGGGCTGTCGTCGAGGCGCTTGCGCAGCACCGTCGGTCCGCCCGCGTGCCCCGGGATCCCGACGGTGAAAGCCGCGGGTTCCTGGCGCTCGACGGGGCTGATCGGCAGCAGCAGCCGGCGGTCAGACGGGGTGTGCGCCTCGACGTGCCCGCCCCCGAGGACGGTCTGCAGGTGCGTCGACAGGTCCGCGTAGGAGTCGAAGCCCAGCACCGCGTCAGCCTCGGGCAGCTGCTCCGCGAGGTCCTTGCCGTACCGCTCGGCGAGGCAGCCGACCGCCACGACCTTCGCACCCGTGTCGGACGCCGCGAGCAGCGTGTCGATGCTGTCCTTCTTGGCGGACTCGACGAAGCCGCAGGTGTTGACCACCACGACGTCGGGGGCGTCGTCGGTGAGCTCCCAACCGGCAGCGTCGAGCCGGCCCGCGAGCTCTTCTGAGTCGACCTCGTTACGGGCGCAGCCCAAGGTGACGAGTGACAGACGGCGGGACACCCCGCGAGTCTAGTTTGACGTGAGGCCGGCGGACGTGCACGAGAAGTGGCCCACGCGGTGGTTGTTCGGCGCCACCGGGCCGGAGTCCTTGCCGTTGCAGTTGAGGCTGACGACGGGCGAGTTGCCGATCACGACCTTCAGCCGGGTGGGGTCGCGGAAGTCCTTGAACTGCCCGTCGGCCAGGATGCCCTCGAACAGCGTCGCCGTCGGGTTGCTGATGCTGACCCAGGACGAGCCGCCGATGACCCGGACCCGCAGCTGCGCGCCGCTGATGGGCGGCTTGCTCGCGGTGATGTCGGGCGGGGTGCTCGCCTGCACGGGCGGTTGCGACGCGGCGGTCGGGGTGGGGGTGGTGGCGAGCGCGGCAGGGTGACCTCCCCCGCCGTTGTTGAGGCTGCCGATCGCGATCAGCGCCACGAGCACCGCAGCGGCGCCTGAGGTGGCGACACCCCAGCGCGGGCCCCGGCGCTCTGGACGCAGCGCCGCAGCCGCCGAGAGCGCGAAGTCCGACCCGCCCAGCGAGGGGTCGACGACCGGCTCCGGCCCGGTCATCGCAGCCGCGACCGGCTCCGCCCCCTGCGCCTTGTCGAACAGCGCCAGCAGCGGAGCAGCGTCGACCTTGAGGGTGGCGGCGATCGACTTGACGTGCCCGCGGGCGTAGACCGCACCACCGCTGGAGGTGAACCGGTCGGCCTCCAGATCGCGGACGAGGGTGGCCCGGATCCTGGTGTCGGCACTGACGTCCTCCACCGACATCCCGGCAGCCTCACGCGCCTGGCGCAGGGCAGCGCCCAGCGTCAGGTCGTCGGTGAGATCGTCGGTCGGCACGGGGCACGGCCTCTCGGGTCGGTACCGGGGGAAGGTCGAGAGGTCGCCAGTCTAGGCGCGCCCCCGCGATACCGACAAAGCGCCTCTTTCAGCTGCGGCTCAACGGCTCTCGGCTCCCCGGGGCTGCGGCGTCCGGCGCGGGTCGACCTCAGCCGCGGAGCATCAGCATGGTTCCGGGCAGGTCGTCCGGCTTGATCAGCACGTCCCGAGCCTTGGAGCCCTCGGAGGGGCCGACGATCCCGCGGCTCTCCATCAGGTCCATCAGCCTGCCGGCCTTGGCGAAACCGACCCGGAGCTTGCGCTGCAGCATGCTCGTGCTGCCGAACTGGGTGGACACGACCAGCTCGACCGCCTGCAGCAGCAGGTCCATGTCGTCGCCGATCTCCTCGTCGATCTCCCTCGACGGGCCCGCCGCCACGGTGATGTCCTCGCGGAACGCCGGCTGGCGCTGCTCCTTGCAGTGCGCCACGATCGCGGCCACCTCGGCGTCGCTCACGTACGCGCCCTGCACGCGGATCGGCTTGGACGCACCCATCGGGAGGAACAGCGAGTCGCCCTTGCCGATGAGCTTCTCGGCACCGGGCTGGTCGAGGATGACCTTGGAGTCGGTGCCAGAGCTCGTCGCGAAGGCCAGCCTCGACGGCACGTTGGCCTTGATGAGGCCGGTGACCACGTCCACGGAAGGCCGCTGGGTGGCGAGCACCAGGTGGATGCCGGCCGCACGCGCCAGCTGGGTGATGCGCACGATCGCGTCCTCGACGTCGCGCGGAGCGACCATCATGAGGTCGGCGAGCTCGTCGATGATCACCATCAGGTACGGGTACGGCTGGTAGACCCGCTCCGAGCCGGGAGGGGCGACCAGCTTGCCGGCGCGGACCGCGGCGTTGAAGTCGTCGACGTGCCGGAAGCCACTCGCGGCGAGGTCGTCGTACCGCTGGTCCATCTCGCGCACGACCCACTGCAGCGCCTCGGCGGCCTTCTTGGGGTTCGTGATGATGGGCGTGATGAGGTGCGGGATGCCCTCGAAGGCGGTCAGCTCCACGCGCTTCGGGTCGACGAGGATGAGACGCACCTCGTCCGGGGTCGCGCGCAGCAGCACGCTGACCAGCAGTGCGTTGATGCACGTCGACTTGCCGGCCCCGGTCGCCCCGGCCACCAGGATGTGCGGCGTCTTCGCGATGTTCGCGCACACGAAGCCGCCGTCGACGTCCTTGCCGAGGCCGACGAGCATCGGGTGGTGGTCTTTGGTGGCGGCACTGCTGCGCAGGACGTCGCCGAGGGAGACGTTCTCCCTGTCGGTGTTCGGGATCTCGATGCCGATCGCGGACTTGCCCGGGATCACGTCGATGATCCGGACCTCTTCGGTCTTCACGGCGTACGCGATGTTGCGCTGCAGGGTCTTGATCCGCTCGACCTTCACGCCGGTGCCGAGCTCGATCTCGTAGCGGGTCACGGTCGGCCCGCGGCTGAAGCCAGTCACCTGCGCATCGACCTGGAAGTCCTCGAGCACCTGGCCGAGCGCCTTGATGATCTCGTCGTTGGCGGCGCTGCGGGCCTTTGGCGGCGTGCCCTTGCCGAGCAGGTCCGCGGCGGGCAGCGCGTAGTCACCCTTGAGGACCAGCTGCTCGGACCGCTTCGGCACCGGTGTCGTCGCTCACGGAGGCGTGACCGGCACGGCTTCCGGAGCGGGCGCGATGACCACCGGGTCGAGGTCGACGGGGTCGTCCTGGATGGCGATCTTCGGGCGCGGCGCCCGCTTCGCCTTCGGCTGCTCCGCCTCCGGCTCGGGCGGCGGCGGGGGCTTGAGGAGCAGCTTGTTCTTGAGCAGCGTCAACCGGCCCGGCACCTGGTGCACCGGCGTGGCCGACACGACCAGCAAGCCGAAGACGGCCACGAAGAGCAGCAGCGGCACGGCGATGTACGGCGAGAGCATCCGCTCCAGGGGATCGCCGAGCAGGAACCCGATCACCCCGCCCCGATCGCGTCGCGGCCCGCTGCGCGCCACGTGCAGGACTCCGAGGGCGCCCAGGCTCAGGGTGCTCCAGCCGACCAGTAGCCGGCCCCGGCCACCCGGGCTGCTGGGGTGACGGAGGACGACGAGCGCGCACCCGACGAGGACGATGGGCAGCACCATGGCGCCCAGGCCGAACAGGCCCTCGACGAGGTCCGCCAGGCCGTCGCCCGCGGTGCCCGCGTGCCACCAGGCACCGGCCGCCGACAGCAGCGCCGCGATCAGGCACAGCAGGCCGAGGCCGTCGCGGCGGTGCGCGGGGTCGAGGTCGCGCGCGCCGCTGCCGGCGGCCCGGCTGACGGTGCCGACGCCGGTCGCCACGAGCTTGAACGTGCCCCCGACCGCTTTGCCCACGAGCGCGACCGGGCCCGGACCCGAGCGCGCGGGTGCCCGCCGGGCAGCGGGCTTGCGGCTCGCCGGCTTGCGAGCGGCCGGCTTCCGGGCCGCGGCCTTCTTGGCCGCCGGGCGTGCGGGCGTACGTGTGGCCATGATCTGACGCTACCGGGGAAGTACCACCTGTCACACCCGTCCCAGGCCCGACACGCCGCCCAACCCCTTGCGTCATGACGCCCACGGAGCTTGCGTCATGACGCCCACGCCCGATGTCAGGGCCACTTCCGATGACGCAAGCGGAGGGGGTCAGACCTCGAGGACGACCGGGATGATCATGGGGCGGCGGCGGTAGGTGTCGTTCACCCAGCGCCCCAGCACCCGGCGACACTGCTGACCCAGCTGGTAGGGGTCGGAGACGCCCTCGACGGCAGCCCGGTCGAGCTCGGCCTCGAGCAGCGGGAGCACGTCCTCGAACGCCTTCGGGTCGTCGGTGAACCCCTTGGCGCCGATCTGCGGCGCGCCGGCGATCTTCCCGGTGACGCTGTCCACCGCGAGGGTGAGGGAGATGAACCCCTCCTCGCCGAGGATGCGTCGGTCGCGCAGGGTCGACTCGCCGACGTCGCCGACCTCGAGCCCGTCGACGTACACGTAGCCGCACGGGACGGCGCCCACGACGGCGGCCCGGCCGTCGACCAGGTCCACGACCACGCCGTCGTCGGCCAGTACGACGTTGTGGACGCCGGTGAGCCGGCCGAGCTCCGCGTGCGCCCGCAGGTGCCGCCACTCGCCGTGGATCGGCATCAGGTTCGACGGCTTGACGGCGTTGAGCAGGAACAGCAGCTCGCCGGCCGGTGCGTGGCCGGACACGTGCACCTTGGCGACGGCCTTGTGCACGACCCGCGCTCCCCAGCGGGACAGGCCGTTGATGACGCGGTAGACGGCGTTCTCGTTGCCGGGGATGAGCGAGGAGGCGAGCACGACGGTGTCGTGCTCGTCGATGCGGATCTGGTGGTGCGAACGGTTGGCCATCCGCGACAACGCGGACAGCGGCTCGCCCTGCGACCCGGTGGAGACCAGCAGCACCCGGGAGGGCTCGAGCTTCTCGGCCTCCTTCATCTCGACGACGATGCCGGCGGGGATCCGCAGCAGCCCGAGGTCGGACGCGACGCCCATGTTGCGGACCATCGACCGGCCGACGAAGGCGACCTTGCGGCCGTGCCGCTCGGCCGCGTCGAGCACCTGCTGGACCCGGTGCACGTGCGAGGCGAAGCAGGCCACGACCACGCGACCGCGGGCGGTACGGACGACCTCGTCGAGGACCGGGCCGATCTCGCGCTCGGGCGTGACGAAGCCGGGCACCTCGGCGTTCGTGGAGTCCGACAGCAGCAGGTCGACGCCCTCCTGGCCGAGCCGAGCGAAACCGCCGAGGTCGGTCAGCCGGCCGTCGAGCGGCAGCTGGTCCATCTTGAAGTCGCCGGTGTGCAGCACCAGCCCCGCCGGCGTGCGGATGGCAACCGCCATAGCGTCCGGGATCGAGTGGTTGACCGCCAAGAACTCCACGTCGAAGGGCCCGAGCGACACGGTGTCGCCTTCGACGACCTCGTCGACGACCGGCTCGATCCGGTGCTCGCGCAGCTTGGCCTGCAGCAGCGCGAGCGTGAACCGGCTGCCGACGATGGGGACATCGCGGCGCTCCCGCAGCAGGTACGGCACAGCGCCGATGTGGTCCTCGTGCCCGTGCGTGAGGACGACGGCGTCGATGTCGTCGAGCCGGTCGCGGTAGTACGACCAGTCGGGCAGCGTGAGGTCGACACCGGGGGAGTTGGTCTTGCCGAGCAGCATGCCGCAGTCGACGACGAGCAGCTTCTCGTCGTACTCGAAGACGGTCATGTTGCGACCGATCTCGCCGAGCCCGCCGAGCGCGACGACCCGCAGCCCACCGTCGGGGAGAACCGGGGGCAGCCCCAGCTCCGGGTGCGGATGGCTCACGCGGTCAGGACCCCTGCCGCGACCAGGTCCGCACGCAGCTGGGTGACCTCCGCAGCCGTGGCCTCGACCAGCGGCAGCCGCACGCCGCCCACCGGGAAGTCGAGCAGCTGCAGGGCGGCCTTCACCAGGATGGTGCCCTGGGTGCGGAAGATGCCCGAGTAGATCGGGAGCATCCCCTCGTGCAGCGACCGGGCGGTGGCGACGTCACCGGCCAGGAACGCGTCGATCAGCTGCTTGGTGCGGCCGGCGACGACGTGCGTCGAGGTGCCGACGACGCCGACTGCGCCGAGGGCGAGCAGCGGCAGCGTCCACGGGTCGTGCCCGGAGTAGTAGGCCACGTCCGTCTGGGACAGCACGGACGAGGTCGACTCGAGGTCCAGCTTCGCGTCCTTGAGCCCGACGATCTGCGGGTGCTGAGCCAGCTCGAGGATGGTGCTCTCGGCCAGCGCCAGACCGGTGCGGCCGGGGATGTCGTAGAGCAGCGCGGGCAGGTCGGTGGCCTCCGCGACCGCCTTCGTGTGGGCGATGACGCCCGCCTGCGGCGGCTTGTTGTAGTACGGGGTCACGATCAGCACGCCGGTGGCACCGGCCTTCTCGGCGTCCTGCGCCATGCCGATGGCGTGCACCGTGTCGTTGCTGCCGACGCCGGCGACGACGTGCGCCCGACCGCCGACAGCGTCCACGACAGCACGCAGCAGGTCGGTCTTCTCCGCGCGGTGGGTCGTGGGGGCCTCTCCCGTCGTACCGGAGATGACCAGACCGTCGTTGCCGTCGTCCACGAGACGGGCGGCCAGCTCGCCCGCGCGCTTGAGGTCCACCTCGCCGTCGGGGGTGAACGGCGTCACCATGGCGGTCAGGACGCGCCCGAACGGTGGTGCAGTCATGCGGCTAACGCTATCCCTCGGCCACAAGCGGACTTGCGGCCACCTCGGAGCCGTCCGGCAGCGTGGAGATCGTGAAGTCGTTGAAGACGTGCGGAGCGACCCGCTGCAGCTCGCGCAGCATCGCGATGGCCAGCTCGCGGATCTCGACGTCGGCGTGCTCTGACGCCCGCATCGCGACGAAGTGCCGCATCGCCCGGTAGTTGCCGGTGACGACGATGCGCGTCTCGGTCGCGTTCGGCAGCACCGAGCGGGCAGCCTGACGGGCCTGCTTGCGGCGCGCCGTCACGTTCTCGACGTCGGCGAACTTCTTCTCGAGGCCCTCGAGCAGCTTCGTGTACGACGACAGCGCGGCCTCCGACGCCTCCTCGAACAGCGCGTTGAGCTCCGGGTCCTCGGCGATGACGCCCGGGGCGACCATGGCGGCGTCCCGCTCAGGGACGTAGCGCTGCGAGAGCTGGCTGTAGGAGAAGTGCCGGTGCCGGATGAGCTCGTGGGTCAGCGAGCGAGACACGCCCGTCAGGTAGAACGACACGCTGCCGTGCTCGAGGACGGACAGGTGGCCCACCTCGAGGATGTGCCGGAGGTAGCCCTCGTTGGTGGCCGTCGACGGGTTGGGCTTCGCCCAGCTCTGGTAGCAGGCGCGGCCGGCGAACTCGGCCAGCGCCTGGCCGCCGTCCACGTCGGTCTCCCACGGCACGTCCGCCGGCGGGTCGAAGTGGGTGTAGCCGATGACCTGGACCTTGAGCGGGGCGAGCGCGACCACGGTTCTCCGTATGACTGACTGCGGCACCGCGTGGTGAGGAAGAGCGGCTGCGATCCAGCGTAGCCGCCGGTACCGACGCCAGCGGGCTGCCGCGCCGACGGGTGTGCCAGGCCCCCGCCGCCCCATGATCCACGCGGCCTTGACGCACTTTGACGCCTCCGGATCGTGAGTCAACGCCGCGTGGATCACCCGGGGGGTGACCTTGACGTGGTGCGCATCTGACGTCATTATGACGTCATGACGATGTCATGGACCTGAGCCCACACGTCGCCGCCCTGCGCGCCGACCTGTCGGGGGCCGGTGCCGTGGGCAGCGACGAGGTGGCGCGGGCGGCCGGCCTGCTGGGCGACGCCATCGAGCCGGCGCTGCGACTGGTGCTGCTCGACCTGCTCAGCGAGGCCGCCGAGGAGCTGTCCGGGCAGCTGCCGGGCGCGACCGTCGAGGTGCGGCTGCGGGGACGGGAGCCGGAGCTGGTGGCCACGCTGCAGGCAGCGGCAGCCCCCCTCCCGGAGCCGGCCGGCGACGACGGCACCGCGCGGCTCACCCTCCGGCTGCCGGAAGCGCTCAAGACCCGCGCCGAGGCGGCCGCCGCCGCGGAGAGCCTCAGCGTCAACAGCTGGCTGGTGCGCGCCGTCCAGGCGGCCCTCGACCCGAAGCCCACGTTCCCTTTCCTCGGTGGCCCCGGCGGTCCGCGCCGCCTGCAGGGCTACGGCCGAGCCTGACCTCCCGGAGAGACGATGACCACCTTCAGCACCGACGGACCACTCGATGCAAGGGTCCGCTTCCACGGCGGGACGGTCGAGGTGGACGCCACCGGCGCCGGCCCGGCGGGCGCCACCGTCGAGCCGATCGACCCGAACGACAGCCGGAGCGTCGAGGCCGCGAACGCGGCGCGGATCGACTGCGTCGGTTCCCGCCTCATCGTCGACGTCCCCGGCAAGGGCAGGTGGCGCGGCGGCGTGCAGGTGCACATCAGCCTGCAGCTGCCACCGCTGTCGAAGCTGACCAGCGAGTCCGGCGAGGTTCGCCTGCACAGCACCGGTGAGCTCGCCGACCTCGTCGTCCGCACCGGGTCCGGCGACGTGCACGCCGCCGAGGTCCGGGACGGCGTCGACATCAAGGCCGGTGACGCCACGGTCGTGGTCGGCGGGTCACCGCAGCGGCTCTCCTTCACCGCGGGCAACGGCCAGCTGACCGCTGACGCCGCGGGCGACGTGATGTTCAAGACCGGCCACGGCCGCGCGACCCTGGGCAGCACCTCGGGCGCGGTCATGGTCAAGGGCGGCAACGTCCAGCTCGACCTCGGCGCGGCTCGCAGCGGCGAGGTCTTCTTCCAGACCGGCGCCGGCAGCGCCCGGATCGGCGTGGCCGAGGGCACTAGCGTGCAGCTCGACCTGCAGAGCGCACTCGGCGACGTCCGTTGCGACCTGCCCATGGAGCAGGGCGCCCCCACCGGCGGCAGTGACCTCAAGGTCCGGCTCGTCACCGGGCTCGGCGACCTCGTGGTGGGACGGGCGACCTAGTCTGCGGAGGTCATGGACCGCGACGAAGCCCTGGCCTGGGCCGCCGAGCACGGGGTGGTCGCGACCGGTGACGTCGTCCCGCGGATCCGGCCGTGGTCCTCGTGCTGGCTGATCCCGACGGCCGACGGCGACGTCTGGCTCAAGGCAGGAGCACCGGGTACGGCGTACGAGGCCGGCCTGGTCAAGGCGCTCGTCGAGGCCGGGACCCCGCACCTGCTCAGGCCGCTGGCCCTCGATGTCGAGCGCGGCTGGCTGCTGCTGCCCGACGGTGGCCAGACGCTGCGCTCACTGCTCGACCGCGATCCCGATGTCTCGCACTGGGAGCGGGTGCTCCCCAAATACGCCGAGCTGCAGCGGCACACCGAGCAGCGGATCCTGCCGGGCGCTCCCGACCACCGGGCCGAGCGGATGCCGGAGCTGTTCGCCCGGCTGCTGGCGGACCTGCCCGTCGGCCCCCGCTCCGAACTCGAAGCACTGCAGCCTCGGTTAGCCCAGTGGTGCGACGAGCTCGCGACCAGTGGCATCCCGGCGACCGTGCAGCACGACGACCTGCACGACAACAGCGTGTTCAGCAACGGCAG
>JBHEMB010000466.1:0-4526 GCA_046262855.1 Mycobacteriales bacterium
CTTCTACGAGGTCCTGCCCGGCCGCGACGCGCCCCTCGGCTCTCCAGGCGGCTCGATGAAGACCGGCCCCATCGAGGCCGACACCCCCCGCACCCTCGAGCTTCCGCCGAACACCGACGCCGCCTGATGAGCGTCGCGACCGTCACAGGCGGGGGCCGCGGCATGGGGCTGAGCTGCGCGCAGCGGCTCGCCGACACCGTCGACCACCTGCTGCTCGTCGACCTCGACGAGACCACGGCTGCTGCGGCCGCGGCGTCGATGGCCGGCCAGCGAGCGGAGGTGCAGCCCGTCGTCCTCGACATCACCGATCGCACCGGCCTTGCTGCGCTGGCCGACCAGGCCGCTGGTCTCGGATCCTTGCGGGCGGTCGCCCATGCCGCGGGCATCTCGCCGACCATGGCCGACTGGCGACGCATCATGACCGTCGACCTGGTCGGGACGGCGCTGCTCGCGGAGGCCCTGCGTCCCCTCGCTACCAGCGGCACGGCGATGGTGTGCTTCTCCTCGATGTCAGCGCCCCTCGCCATCTCCCAGGTCGATCCCGCCGTCGCGGAGGTCCTCGACGAGCCCCTCGACGAGAAGTTCCTCGACCGGATGCACGACGTGCTCGGCGCCGCTCTCGAAGACAGCGGCATGGCCTACGCCTGGGCGAAGTACGGAGTCCAGCGGTTCGTACGTCGGGAGGCCGCGCGCCTCGGACCAGTCGGCGCACGCGTCTGCTCGGTGTCGCCCGGGATCATCGACACCCCCCAGGGCAGGCAGGAAGCTGAGGCGCACGCGTCCATGCAGCTGCTCGTCGAGCGGACCCCGCTGCAGCGCGTCGGGCAGTCGGACGAGGTGGCCGCCGTGGCGGCGTTCCTGCTGTCCGACCAGGCGAGCTTCGTCACCGGCATCGACGTCCTCGTCGACGGCGGGGTCGTCGCCGCCCTCCGTCCGTAACGCTCGGTCGGGCACAACTGCAACGTGCAACCCCGGCCTGCAGGCGCTGTGAGCGTGGGGTAGCGCAACCCGAGGGGCTCGCCGGTGGTTGGACCTTGCAGTTCTGCCGCGGTCGCGCGGCGGCCGGAGTTCGCCCATCGAACAGGATCCTGGCAGAACTGTGGACATGGCGCTTCGGAAAATGAGAACCTTCTTCTCGTGAGCATCCTGGTCGAGGCTTGCGTCAAGCCGGAGACGTCGTGCGCGGGGTCTCTGGGCGTTGAGCTCGATGCGTATCAGCGGTCAGACAGCCCTGAGCTGTGCGCACCGCTGCTGGAAGCCCAGGCGTTCGATCAGGACGGGTTCTTCTGCGCACTCGCGCTCCCCCGAGACTCCACGGAGGAGCTCGTGCGGCGGTTGGCAGGAGCCCTGCGAGCCACCTCGCGAGCCTTGTGCAGCCTCGAGCCCGACCATGTGCTGGTGCTCGTACAGGGACCGGAAGCGACCACCTCCGACGCCCAGCTGACCCCTGTCGTCGGCTGCAGCCCGGTCGGCATCGGCCTGCGTCGCCGGGGTCCGGAAGGGGCTGCGCAGACCGCGGTGGAGGCAGTGCAAGCGCTGTCGCTTGCGATGCGGCGTGGTGGGCTGGTGCGGGTCGAGGACGAGTGGCCGCTGCTGCTGCTGCTCCGCTCGCTGGCCGACGTTCACGGGTACATCGCGCCGGCCATCGCCTTCGCGCGCACGCGTCCCCACCTCGCCGAAGCGGTGCGCGCGTATGCCGACGCCGGCTTTTCCGTCACCGGTGCCGCACAACGCCTGTACCTCACGCCGAACGCCGTCGTGTACCGGCTGCGCCAGTGGGCGACCGGCACGGGTTGGGACGCGCGCAGCTACAAGGGACTGGTCCGAAGCCTGGCCTGCCTTGAGATGCTCGCGCTCGAGGGCAGCGTGTCGCCGCCCGAGGCGAGAGCTTGATGATCTTCGGCCGTCTGTGGCGGCCGCAAACATTGCGTTTCCTGCAGCAGGGGGGTCCGCGCCCCAACGAGAACGGGTCCAGCGGGTCCCGAACCAGCTCGGAGACCCTTTTGGGGGGATCGATCCGTGCACCACTCCACAGCTCCGCAGGGGTCGAGGCGAGCACCGGGTGGCCCCGTCGTACGCGCCGATGACGGTCGCGTTCCGGCTGCCACGGTAGGGGCGGCGCCATGCTGATGAAGCCGCGCTCCGTGCTGGTGGCAGCCGTGCTGGTCGCAGGCTCGCTGGCCGTCCCGGCAGCAGCCGGCGGGAGCCGACTCGTCAGCACTCCCTACGCCGTCGTCGACCTGGGCGACCGCGTCGCCTGGTCCGTTGAAGGCCCGTCGTGCTCCTCATCCGTGGCGCGGGTGCATGCCTCCTGGCGGGGACGATCGATCAGCGGGGTCACAGCACGCCCAGCCTCGGGGACGTGCCAGGGAACAGCCCAGGTGCCCACGTTCGCGCAGCTGCACGCGGCGGGCTGGCGGCAGGGCGATCCGCTGACGTTGGCCCTGGAGTCGGGCAGCTCTAAGGTGGTCCTCCGCTACCAGCGCATCGAGGTCGACGCCGCGAGGCCGGCATCAGGATCCCCGAGCCGACAGCCCGCGACTCCGGCGGACCCGGACACCGGCCGATACGACCACGTAATGGCCATGGCCACGGGCGATGCAGTCGACCTGGGTCGAGTCGATGTGCGTGGCGTCAACGCGATCGCCCTGCGAGTCTGCGTGACCGGCACTCCAGCACCCAACCCGTTCTTCGCCGAAGAGCGCCTCGACGTCCCCGCCCGCATGTCGCTGCGCCAGGACAGCCCCGAGGGGCCGGCGCTGGTCCATGGTGTCGACGTCGCCAACGACGCGTTCACGTTCACCGATATCGGCACACCGGGCTTCGGGGGGACCTGCTGGCGACTGGCATCGCGGGTCGTCACCGGCTCGCCGGCCGAGAACGCCCCGAGGCTGTTCCTCCGTGCGGACGCCGCTCTGCCAGGCAGCCTCCAGGTCAACTCCATCGACATCAACGGGAGCGCCGGCGTCAGCACCGCTGGTCCACAGTGGGCGGCCCCAGACCCCGCTGGCATGCGGACCCTGTTCAACGGTCGGTCCTTCAAGGGCTGGACCCAAACGGGCTGCGCGTTGCGCGACGGAGCCGCGACGTCGGCCCGGACGGGCGACCGCACGCAGCGGCCAGCCTGCACCATGACGTTCGGCCGCAAGGCGCGCAACCAGGTGCTGCGCCTTGAGGTGCGCAAGGAGCAGTTCGAGGACAACGGTGGCATCTACCTCCCCCACGAGCTGCAGATCCGGTCGATTGGCGAGTACGGGCCGCTCGGCTACCTGGGCGAGTACGCCGCGCGTTGGCAAAAGCTCTCCAGCTGGCCCGTGTGGAGCACCGTCGAGGTGGTGCAACTGGGCGCTCGCTACGTCGCGCGTCTGAACGGCAGGACAGTCATGGACCACCTCGCCGAAAGCGGCGACCCAGGGCCGTACGCCGTCACGCTCGCCACCCAGCCCCAGTTCAGCCAGCGCTACTCCCTCGGCACCGACGGACAGAACGAGCCCGACCCGACGACGCCTGACGAGTACGGCGGCGTGTGGTTCCGCAACGTGCGCGCGTACCAGTGCACCTCGGTCCGGGATGCCGTCTGCGTCGGTCTGGCGAACGTCAACGTCGGCCAGGCGCCACGCAGATGAGGAGTCGGCCGAGCCTCCCTGTTGGCAAGGCACCCGGTCACGACGCAACCCCGGTCCGAAGCCGAAGTGTGTCCAGCCGTCCTCGTCAGGTGGAGGTCGTCGGACGCACGATCACCGGGATGCCGCTGTAGAGCGCCATGCCAGTGAGCGGGTCCGCATTGCGGTTGCTCGTGAGCATGTTGACGTTGGCCTGCTCGTAGCCGTGCGGCACGGAGACGGTGCCCACGCGCAGCTGGGCGTCGACCCGCAACGTGCAGACGATCGAACCGCTCGTTGTTTCGACGAGCACCTGCTCACCGTCCTGCACTCCGGACGCCGCTGCATCGGCGGGGTGCATGAGTGCCTCCGGCCCGTCACCGAGGTAGGTGAACTGCGCGTTGAGGTGCCGACCCTGCCTGCGAGGCGTGAGGCACAAGGGTGCTGCTGCCCCAAGAGCGCTGAGCCCGGACAGCTGGGCAACGAGCTGCTCCGGGGCGAGCCGCCAGCCACCGAGTCGGTCGAGGTGCTCCTCCACCCACTGAGCGGGGATCTCATGCGGAACCTCGACGTACTGCGCGGACACCAGCTCCTCGAAGCTGCACCTCGCACCGCTCATCATGGTCGCCAGCAGTCCGTCGTCGGACTGCTTTACGGCTTGCTCGCCCACCATCTGCGCGACAAGATCGTGCCCCAGCCGCTTGCCGAGCTCGGCCAGGACCCACCACGTCGACCGGCGGTCGCCGACGGGCTCGACCACCGGTGGGGTGTACTGGGCCACCACGCGGGGGCTCAGGAAGTCCCAGAGCGTGATGTCGGGTCGCTCCAACTGGTCCTTCGTCGGGAGCACGTGCGTCGACAAGGCGGTCGTCTCGTTGTGAATGATCTCGACGGTCGCGAACACCTCGAGCTTGTCGAGGGCCG
>JBHEMB010000467.1:0-2524 GCA_046262855.1 Mycobacteriales bacterium
GCAGCGCAGTATCCCTTCATGCGGGGAGGTGAGGGCGGCGCGCGAGATCCGGCCTCTCCTGGCGCTGCTCGGCCTGCCGACGTTCGGGCTCGCGTTCGCGCTCAGCACCCTCACGTCGTACGGGCCGTCCTTGCTGCTCGAGAAGGCGCACGACCCCGGCGTCGTCGGGGCCATCCTGGGCGGTGAGGGGGCGCTGGCGCTGTGCCTGCCGCTGGTGTCGGGATGGCTCTCGGACCGGTTGCCACCGACCCGACTCGGCAAGCGGCTGCCGTTCGTGCTGCTGGGCGCCCCCATGGCACTCGCGGGCCTGGTGCTGCTGCCGCTGTCGGTCAACCTGCTGGTCGCCAGCATCGCCGTCGGGCTGTTCTTCGTCGGCTACTACCTCTACTACCCGCCCTACCGAGCGCTGTACGCCGATCTGCTGCCGCGTCATCTGTACGCGCGGTCGCAGGCGAGCCAGGGTGTGCTGCGAGGGGTCGGCCTCGGGGTCGCGCTGCTGGCCGGCGGCTTCTTCCTGGACCTCTGGAAGCCGCTGCCGTTCGTCGTCGCCGGGTCGCTGCTGCTCGCGACCACGCTGGCGCTGGCACCTGTCAGCCGCCTGCAGAAGCCCGTCCGTCACGAGGCGCCGATCGTTCCGTCAGTGCGAGAAGTGCTGCGCAGCAAGGGAATGCGTACCTTCGCAGCCGCCAACGCACTGCTCGAGCTCAGCTTCGCCGGCCTCCGCAGCTTCATCGTCCTCTACGTCACGAAGGGCCTCGGCCACTCGACCACCGTCGCGTCCGCGGTCATCGGCGTGGTTGCCGTGGCATACATCGTCGGTGCCCCGCTGGCCGGCGCCCTGGAGAAGCGGTTCGGGATCATCCAGGTGATGACCTGGTCCGGGGCCCTGTACGGCGTCGGGTTGATCGCCGGAGCGCTGCCGACCACACTCGCCCCAGAGCTGGTGCTGCTGCCGTTCGTGGCGCTCGCCGGCTCGGTCCTGCTGACGCTCCCTCAGGCGCTGGCGTTCCTGGTCGCGCCACCCGGCTCAGAGGGCGAGGCCGCCGGACTCGTCGACGTCTCGCGCGGGGTCGGCATCGTGCTGGGCCCCCTGCTGGTCGGCTGGGCGGTGCGCTTCTTCGGCAGCTGGTTCCCGGAGACGCACGGGTACGCCGCGCTCTGGCCGGTCATCGGGGTCGGGACGCTGGCCGCCGTACCCCTGCTATGGCGGCTCGAGGTCTGACAGCCGCTCGGCGAGGAAGCGGCGCTCGACCGCGTTCTCCGTGAGCAGCAGCGCCTCCTCGTAGGAGGTGCGGGCCTCGCTGTGACGGCCCAGCCGACGCAGGAAGTCCGCGCGGGCCGCGGGGAGGTAGCCGTAGGTCGCGAGCGCCGGCTCGACGCCGAGCGGCTCGAGCGCGTCGAGGCCGGCCTGGGGTCCGGCGGCCATCCCAACGGCCACCGCCCGGTTGAGCCGGACGACCGGGCTCGGCCAGCGGCGCAGCAGCAGGTCGTAGAGGCCGACGACCTCGCGCCAGTCGGTCTCTTCGTACGACGGTGCCTCGGCGTGCACGGCGGCGATGGCCGCTTGCAGGGCGTACCGCCCAGCATCCGCGGTGAGCGACTGCCGCACGAGCGCGAGGCCTTCGGCGATCTGGTCGTCGTCCCACCTCGTGCGGTCCAGCTGCTCCAGGAGTTGCAGCCGCCCCTCGTCGTCGACCCGGGTCGCGCGCCGGGCATCGGTGAGCAGGATCAGCGCGAGCAGCCCGATGACCTCAGGCGTCGGCAGCAGCGCGCGCAGCATCTGCGTCAGGTCCAGCGCGCGGGCGACGAGGTCGTGCCGGACCAGCTGGTCGCCGACCGGAGCGGTGTGACCAGTGCTGAAGAGCAGGTGGACGGCCGCGAGGACCGCGTCGACCCGCTCGGGCAGGTCATCCGCCGCCGGCACCCGGTAGGGGATCCGGGCCTGCGCGATCTTCCTCTTGGCGCGGGTGATCCGCGCGGCCATCGTCGGCTCGCTGACCAGGAAGGCGCGGGCCACCTCGGTCGTGGACAGCCCGCAGAGCAGCCGCAGCGTCAGGGCGACCTGCGCCTCCGGGGCCAGCGCGGGGTGGCAGCAGGTGAAGACGAGCCGCAACCGGTCGTCAGGGAACGGGCCCGCCTCGTCCTGCTCCTCCATCACGAGCAGCGGGAGCTTGCTGCGCAGGGTCGCTTCTCTGCGGATGACGTCGAGCGCGCGGTTGCGCGCGGCGGTGCTCAGCCACGCGCCCGGGTTGCGGGGCAGGCCATCGGCGTCCCAGGTCGCGAGGGCCTTCGCGAACGCGTTCTGCGCGCACTCCTCCGCCAGATCGAGGTCACGGGTGACGCGCACCGTCGCTGCGGGCACGGCGGCCCACTCGCGACGGTGCGCATCGGCGACCGCGTCGGTCAGTGACACCACTCGCTGGAGCTCAGCCGAGCACCGCGATCGGACGGATCTCCACGCCACCACCGGGCATCGGGATGTCCTGCGAGACCTTGATCGCCTCGTCCAGGTCGGCCGCCTCGA
>JBHEMB010000468.1:0-5660 GCA_046262855.1 Mycobacteriales bacterium
GTGGTGGGCCTGGTTCGGCGCCTACGACCACGTGGCGCTGTGCCAGCTGTGGGGTGACATGCCGTCACTGCCGCGGCAGTTCCCCCGGTTCATGCTCGACGTGCGGCAGCTGTGGGAGCACCTGCGCCGGCCCCCGTTGCCCTCGCAGACCGAGGGGCTGCACGACGCGCTGCAGGACGCCCGGCACGTGAAGCTGAAGTACGAGGCGATGGCCGAGGCCGCCTACCGCCTCGGCCTCCACGTCTGACCCGGGCGCCTTCGGGGTCAGAGGGGAGTGAGGACCTCGATCGTGACCTCGGCCAGACCGGAGTAGCCGAGGGCACGTGAGCCGGCCCGGCTCATGTCGAGGATCCGGCCGGCGATGTAGGGCCCGCGGTCGTTGACGAGGCAGTTCACGGCGTAGCCGTTCGCCGTCACATGGATGACCGTGCCGAGCGGCAGCTCCTTGTTGGCGCAGGTGAGCCGCTCCGGGTCGTACGGTGCGCCCGAGGCGGTCGGCCGGCCGACGAAGCCGGGGCCGTACCAGGAGGCGATACCGGACGCCGTGATGCCGGTGGCCTGGTAGCCCTCCGGGATCCCGCCACCCGAGCGCTCCAGCAACGCGACGATCGGCGCCTGCGACTCGAGGGCCCGCTTGGCGCGGGCCGTCTGCGCCGGGGTCAGCGTGAGGGTCACGTGGGTGGAGACGTTGTCGAGCAGCTCGCGCTGCGCCTCGAGCTGCGCCTGGACCGCGGCGAGGTGCTCGGCGTCGGCGATCGCCTTGGCCTGCAGGTAGAGCTCGCGAGCCGCCTCCTCCTCCGCCAGCACGGCCTGGGCCTGCGCCATCATCCGCAGCCGATAGGCGTCGGCCTGCTTCTGGAGCGCCGCGACGGCCCGCTTCTGCACGGACACGGCATCGACGAGGTCCTGGTCCACGGTGAGGCCGGCCTGCTGCGCGCGGCGGGCCAGCACCTCAGCCGAGGGGGCGGCCAGCTGGTACTGCCAGGCGCTGAAGCCCTGGTCGTTGGCCATGTAGGCGTGCCGGGCCGAGATGTCGAGGGCCTCCTGCGCGGCGTACCGGGCGTCGTCGAGCCGCGCGTAGGCGACCCGCAGGCCGCCGTCCTGGGCCGCCGCCCGCTCCAGCGCGTCGCTGAGCTGCTCCGCGTGCTGGGTGACGCGCGCCAGCTCAGCGGTGAGCCGGGGCAGATCGGCGCTGGTCAGCGGGGCCTTCGGGCTCGGTGCGGCCTGCGCCGGGCCGGGCAGGCACGGGAAGGCTGCTGCCGCTGCGACTGCCAGGGCGGCAGTGCTGAGCAACCGGCGTACGTGCACGTTGTTGTGCTTCGACCGGTTGCGGACCCGGCTTGACCTCCAGCAGTGGCAGCCTGAAAGGGTGGGGACATGCGCATCGGAGTGCTCACCGGCGGCGGCGACTGCCCAGGTCTGAACGCGGTCATCCGCGCGGTCGTGCGGAAGGGTGTGGAGGTCTACGAGCACGAGTTCGTGGGCTTCCGGGGCGGTTGGAAGGGACCGCTCGACGGCGTGACGATGCCGCTGGACGTGCAGGCGGTCCGCGGCATCCTGCCGCGTGGCGGGACCATCCTGGGTTCCTCCCGGACCAACCCGATCAAGGTCGACGGCGGTGTCGAGCGGATCCGGGACAACCTCAAAGGCCTCGGTGTCGACGCCCTCGTCGCGATCGGGGGTGAGGACACCCTCGGTGTCGCGACGGCTCTTGCCGGGCAGGGGCTCAACGTCGTCGGGGTCCCCAAGACGATCGACAACGACCTCGGCGCGACCGACTACACGTTCGGCTTCGACACGGCCGTGCAGATCGCCGTCGACGCCATCGACCGGCTGCACACGACCGCCGAGTCGCACCACCGCGCGCTCATCGTCGAGGTGATGGGACGGCACGCCGGGTGGATCGCGCTGCACTCCGGCCTGGCCGGCGGCGCGAACGTCATCCTGATCCCGGAGCGGCCGTTCGACATCGACAAGGTGTGCGACTACGTCAAGGCCCGCTTCGAGCGGCATTACGCGCCGATCATCGTGGTGGCGGAGGGCGCGCAGCCGGCCGAGGGCACGATGGAGCTGCAGACCGGTGAGCTCGACGCTTTCGGGCACGTGCGGCTCGGCGGCATCGGGCAGGTGCTGGAGCGCGAGATCGAGGCACGCACCGGCTACGAGTCCAGGCAGACGGTGCTGGGTCACGTGCAGCGGGGCGGGACGCCGACGGCGTACGACCGGATTCTCGCGACGCGCTTCGGCCTGCACGCGATCGACGCGGTGCACGAGGGCGACAGCGGTGTCATGGTGGCGCTGCAGGGCACCGACATCGTCCGGGTCCCGCTGGCGGCGGCGACCAAGGAGCTCAAGCTGGTGCCGCTGGAGCGCTACTCCGAGGCAGAGGTCTTCTTCGGCTGAGCAGCAGGGCGCCCGGCCCGCCGCGGCCGAGCCTGCCGGCCCCCCAGTACCTGTTCAGCCCCCTACGCCTTTTGCTCGCGAACCCGCGTGCAAAAGGCGTAGTGCTCAGGAGAGCAGCTTGTAGAAGAACACCGTCGGGATCAGGGCGGTGCCCGCGCCGTTGAGCGCGAAGTCAGGGATCGTCCCGACCCGCTGCCAACCGCATGCCCTGTAGAGGTCCTCGCCCGCACTGCCCTGCTCCGTGTCCAGCACGAGCAGCGTGCGCCCGATCGTGCGGGCGTGCGCTTCCGCCGCCGCGAGCAACGACCGGCCCAGGCCCTGCCTGCGCGCCGCCGGGTGCACGAGCATCTTCTGCACCTCCGCCCGGTGCAGCCCGTTGGGCTGGGTCGCGAGCACGAGGTGGATGCACCCGGTCAGGTCGTCGGTCGCGAGCACGATCCGCTCGCCGCGCGCCACCTGCTCGGCTACCGAGAGCCAGTACGACGAAGCCGCCTCCTGCGACAGCGGCGCGACGAAGCTGACGGAGGCGCCCGCGTTCACGGTCGCGACGAGCAGCTCGACCAGCTTCGGGTCGCCCATCTCCCCAGGACTGAGCACGCGGATCACACGCAGACGCTAGCGAGGACGTGCCAGGGTTCAGGAGTGACCACCCGGCGGCAGCTCCTCCTGGGCAGCGCGGGTCTCGCCCTGGGCGGCTGCTCCACCAGCCGCCCGCCCCGTGGCCTGCCCCTCGTGCAGGGGCGGTTCCGCTCAGCCGCCATGGGCCGCACCGTCGGGTGGGCGCTGGCCCGTCCCGGACCGGGGACGCTGCCACTGATGGTCGTGCTGCACGGCAGGGGCGGCGACCACAGCACCGCCTTCGAAGACCTGCACCTCGACGGCTACCTCGCGCAGGCGGTCGAGCGCGGTGTCCCGCCCTTCGCGGTCGCCACGGTCGACGGGGGCGAGGACAGCTACTACCACCCGCGTCGGTCCGGCATCGACCCGCAAAGGATGCTGCTCGAGGAGCTGCTGCCGCAGCTCGCCCGACATCAGGTCCGGACGGGCCGGTTCGCGGTCGGCGGCTGGTCGATGGGCGGGTACGGCGCACTGCTGGTCGCTGAGCGGCTCGGACCCTCCCGCGTGGCGGCTGTCGCCGTCGACAGCCCCGCGCTGTTCCGCTCCGCAGGGCAGACCGCCCACGGGGCGTTCGACGACGCCGCGGACTTCCGGCGCCACGACGTGCTCGCAGGCGCGGCTCGGCTCAAGGGCATCCCGATGCGCGTCACCTGCGGGTTGTCGGATCCGTTCATCGACGGAGTTCGCCGGCTGCTCAGCCTGCTGCCGTCAGCGCCGCGTGACCTCAGGCCTGGTGGCCACGACGACGCGTTCTGGCGTGCCTCGGCGCCCGACCAGCTCGCCTTCGTCGGCCGGCACCTCAGCTGAGCTCGGCCGGCAGCTCTCCCACGACAGTGAGCGAGGTGACGGCGCGGGTCATCGCGACGTAGAGCACCCGGAGCGGCAGCGCTGCCGGCTCCACCAGCACCACGTGATCGAACTCGAGACCCTTGACGTCGGCCGCGCGGACGACGGTGATCGGCGCGGCCACGCCCTCGTCGCCGAGCGGGACCGCGTCGGGCACGCCATCGACCGAGAGGTGCTCCGCAACCACGACGGCCACAGATCCCTTGCCCCGCAGGCGATCGACGGCCTCAGCCGGAGAACCCGCGGTCGACAGGGCGCCGACCACGTGGCGCAGTGACGAGGCCGGCGGGAGCTGCGGCGCGATCAGCGGAAGCAGCCGGTTGGCGAGGTCGAGGACATCGCGCGGAACGCGGTACCCGATGGTGAGCGCCTGGACGGTCCCGTCGGGCTTGCCGAGGTGCTCCAGCACGTGCCGCCAGTCCCCGACGGCCCACGGCGTCGTGGCCTGTGCGAGGTCGCCGAGCACGGTCGCCGACCCCGACACGCACCGCCGCCCCACGACGCGCAGCTGCATGGGGGACAGGTCCTGCGCCTCGTCGAGGATGACGTGGGCGAAGCCGGGCTGCCGCTCGATGAGGTGCTGCGCCTCGTCGAGCAGCGGCAGGTCGGCGCGGGTCCACCGCGTGCCCGACGTCCTCAGCAGCGCAACGTCATCCTCGCTGAGCACAGCCTCCGGAGGGTTGGCGATGACGTTGCGCACGAGGTCGGCGGGCTTGATGGGAGGCCAGCACGCATCGACGTACTGCTTGACCGTCGGGGACTTCGCGAGCTTCTCGACCGACGAACCGGACTGCGCGATGCCCTCGTCCTCCTTCATCCGGACGATGACGGCGGCCAGCGCGGCCGCGAGGGCCTTCCTGCCGGTGTCCCAGCCCAGCTTGCGGCCGCGGACGGCGCGTTCGAGCTCGCGCACCTGGTCGGGGTACACCCGCCAGCGACGGGCGCCGTACGAGTGCACGAGGGGCTCGCTGGGCCGCACGACGGAGCGCCACAACGCCTTCTCCAGCAGCACAGCCATCCGCGCGTCGCCCTTGAGGACGGCCAGCGCCTCGCTGTCGCTGCCCGTCACCCGGACGGTCGGGCACAGCTCCTCGACCGTGCTCTGCGTCACCCGGATCTCGCCGAGCGCGGGGAGCACCTCCTGGACGTAGGACAGGAAAGCCCGGTTGGGCCCGACGACCAGCACGCCCGTCGCCAGCCGCTGCCGGTGGGCGTAGAGGAGGTACGCGGCCCGGTGCAGCCCGACGGCGGTCTTGCCGGTCCCGGGTGCGCCCTGCACCGCGACGGTCTGCTCGAGCGGCGCACGGACCAGCGAGTCCTGCTCGGGCTGGATGGTGGCGACGATGTCGCGCATCGGCCCGGTGCGCGGGCGCTCGATGTCCTCCACGAGCAGCTGGCTGAGCCCGCTCGGTCGGTCGAGGCGGTCGTCCTCGTACGCCGTGAGGACGCCCTCCCGGAACCCGAACCGGCGGCGCAGCCGCACCCCCATCGGCTGGTCCGCCGAGGCCTGGTAGAACGGCTGGCTGATCGGCGCCCGCCAGTCGACCACGACCGGTTCGCCGTCGTCCCCTGTGACGTGCCGGCGCCCGACGTGGAAGGTTTCCTCGGCGTAGTCGAGCCGCCCGAAGAACAGCGGTGTGACGCCGTCGTCGAGCAGCTGCTCGTAGCGGCGGGCGAGCGAGGCGGCGAGGGCGCGGGTGGTCAGCTCGTCGTTGCCCCACTGGTTCTGGTTGTCGAGCAGCCAGCCGGTGCTCTCCCGCATCCGCTTGAGATCCGCGCGGGCCTTGCGGAGG
>JBHEMB010000469.1:0-6761 GCA_046262855.1 Mycobacteriales bacterium
CTACCCACCCTATTCGAACATGTAAACGCCTGTGTGGAACTTTCTTTCGAGCGCTATCGGACACACGCCGTCGTGATGTTCTACTAAGTCTGCGGCCCTGCTTGGGCCTGCTCGGGCGGGCCACGCTCGTGCAGCGACGAGCGGACGCAAGGGCCTGGGGGGACGTCATCGACGTCCGGGCGGCCACGGCGCTCAGAGGGCGCTTGTCTTCCTGTCCGCACGGCGCTGCGTAGCAGGACCGGTTGTCAGAAACCGTTCCAGTCGTCGATACCGAACATCACTGACGCTCCGGACCACAGCTCGACTGTCAGCAGCTGCGTGATTTCGTCGTACTGCACGTAGAGGGTCAGGTCGTCGGGACCTTCGAGCAGGGCACGCGCGCTGCCGAGGTAGCGCCGGGCTCGCACGTCCGGCAGGCCCCACTCCACGACGGACTGCAGCAGCGCTGTCTGGGCCCGCTCCCATCGACCACGCGGAGACCCCAGCTCGAGGGTGAGGGACTGCCGCGTCGGCTTCGTACGATGCACGTCGTCCACCACCTCACGGCTCGAACTCGTTTCATGAACAACGGGCAGGCTGCTCGAAGATCGCGGTGACGTTCGACACATCCCCGCACGTGGCCCCGGTGGGCGCTCTGCCGAGCTCATGCCATGCGTCCGTCGTGCAGATCTGTCGAGACAGCGCGAAGCAGATCGCCTACGACCAGTCCCGGACGGTGCTCGGCGATGCCGGATCGCAGCTCAACGAGCCGGCCGGGCAGCTCGATCCGTTCCCGCACCGCCCGCTGCAGCCGCTCCACCACGCCGCGCGCGTGAGGTAGGTCGCTGCCGGGGAGGACGGCGACGAACTCGTCGCCGCCCCAGCGTCCGAGGACGTCGCCCGCGCGCCGGCCGGTCTGCAGCACCTCCGCGATCTGGCGAAGTACCCGGTCCCCGACGTGATGACCGTGGATGTCGTTGACACCCTTGAAGTCGATGACGTCCAGCATCGCGACGGACAGCGGCTCACAGGTGCGGCTGGCGTGCGCCTGCCAAGAGACCAACGCGTCGTCGAGCGCTCGCCGGTTCGGAAGCCCAGTCAACGCGTCGGTGCGGGCCAGACGGGCCAGCTCGTCGTGCGCCCGCTTCACGCGCAAGGCGGCACGGGTTCGCGCGACCAGCTCGGCCACATCGACGGGCTTGGTGAGGTAGTCGTGCGCACCGGCCCCGAGCAGCTCGACCACGCGGCTCTGCTCGGTGGACCCCGTCATGACGACCACCGGGATGCTGGATGTCACGGGGTCTAGCTGCAGCCCGGCCAGCAGCCCCGCACCGCTGCCGTCCGGCAGCTGCAGGTCCAGGAGGATGACGTCGGGGACGTCCCTCAGCACCTGGGCAGCGGCCTCGTCACAGCCGCGAGCGCTCGACACGACGAAACCCTGCTCCTCGAGCACCATGACGGTGAGCATGACGACGCTGGGATCGTCCTCGACGACGAGCACCCTCGCCGGGCCTTCCATGATCCTCCCGACAGGTTAACCAGGCGACCGGGCTGTGGGCGCGATGTGGCAGCGGACAAACTGTGTCGCAACCCTGGCAGGAGGTCCACTTGGCCCTCGAAAGTGGCCAGCTCGCTGTCAGGGAACTGTCCTCGTCCACGCGGACTTTCGCCTTGGCGAATGGCCACAAGGACAGCAGCGAGCCATTGTAGGACTGCGCCACAGGGGACGGCGACGCACCGTCATACCCGCCTCGCGTCCGCCCGCGTCGACACGTCCGGCGCCCACATCGAGCAGACCGCAAGAAGGAGCACGAGAAGCCGCGCATAAGCTGCTCGACAAGCCCTCGCGACCACACCGACCCACCCCTCCAGCAGGTTGACCGGCGCCGGCAGGTTCATCAGCGCGGGGCTGCCGAGCTCCTGGTCGAGGCCGCTGCACAGCACCCACGTCGTGATGGTGACCCGGCGTAGGTGAGGGCCCGAGAAGGGGAACCCCGCTACTGGTCGTGGAAGACGCGCTTGCGGTGGTCCCAGGGGCTACTGCCCTGGCCGCGCTCGACGATGTCGACGCCGTTGCCGACGACGTGGACGAGGGCGTACCCCACGTTCAGGTCGTGCGGCACCGTGAGCACGAGGTGGGACGCGTTCACCGACACCTGGAGCAGGTAGTAGCCGTCGCCGTTCCCGGTGAAGTCGACGTACTGACCGGGTCGCTGCCACCGGTAGACGTCACCCCAGCCCACGTTGAGGCCGAGGTTCGCGTCTCCTGCGGAGATGCCGCAGTTGGGGGTGAACGTGGTCGTGGTCCGCTGGTTGAAGACGTGCCAGTCGGCGAACAGCTCGTCGGCGGGGCACAGCCCGACCTTGTTACCCGACCCAGCGGGTGTCAGCTGGTGAGCGGGACCGACGTGGAAGAGCTGGAAGTTCAGGAACCCCATGTAGTGGTAGTGCCCGTGCATCGCGTGGTACTGGAACTCCCCCGCCTTACGCAGGAACGACGTCCCGTCGCTGTAGTAGACCTTCTGGTAGGCCTGGCCGGACTCCAGGACGCCGAACTGCGCGCTCTCCGGGTTGTAGGTGATCTCGAACGGGCCAGGGCCGGCGTCCCGAGGTCCCGTCGTGAACCGCAGGCAGCGGGTCACGTGCTTCGAGCTCGGCATCAACGTGGGACCCAGACCCACGGTCTCGTCGGGAGTGCACGACAGCGGCGCGACACCCAGCAGGGACAGCGGCGGGTTGACGGAGTCCGGCGCGAAGACGTTGGCAGGGTTCGCCGGTGCGACCATGTTGAACTCGTACGGTGGCGTCACCTCCAGGTTCGGCAGCAGCATCGTCTTGTGGCGATAACCGGGCGTTGCGCCCTCGAGCTTGGCCCGCAGCTTGAACGCGGCGTTCTGCACGTGCTGCGGGACGACGCGCG
The DNA here is from genome assembly GCA_046262855.1 of Mycobacteriales bacterium. Lineage (GTDB taxonomy): Bacteria > Actinomycetota > Actinomycetes > Mycobacteriales > SCTD01 > RYN-111. The sequence goes on from JBHEMB010000469.1 coordinate 2,900, forward strand.
CGGTCCAGGTGCCCGCTACGGGATGCGCGGCGTAGACCTCCATGTCGAACTGGGTCTGCAGGGTGTTGCTCACGCTGGCCTGCTGCGTGCCGGACGGGTCGAGCAGGTCGAGCTCGAACTGGTTGCTGCGGTCGGGCGTGTCGATGGCGACGCGCAGCTGCGACCCGCCGCCGGCGACCTTCAGGGGGTAGGTGAAGCACTGCTCGACGGCGCACGCCTGCTCGCCCGGCAGGTCGGTGACCGCCGACTCCACGTAACTGCCGTTCCAGAACGCTGAGTCGCCGACGGTGAGGTGGATGGCCGGCACGGCCGGCTGCGCGGACGCCTTGAGCAAGCTGACGGTCGACAGTGTCAGTGCGGCGGCGAGGACGAGGCGCAAGGGCTTGCTGGGCATGGCTTTGCTGGGCATGGCACTCCTTGGGTTGCACGGAGCATCACGCGGTCGGATCTCGCGGTGGTATCCGTCTCGTGAACCACCCGTAACGGACCAATCGGACCCGCCGTGCGTGCCATGAAACGCTTCCAGCTCGACCTAGGGCGCGGTGGGGTCGAGCCCTGCGAGGAAGGCGATGAGGTCGGCGTTGAAGGCATCGACCTCCTCGAGGAAGGGGGCGTGCCCGCTGTCCTCGTAGACCCGCAGTCTCGCGTCCGGCAGCCCGGCGAGCAGCGGCTCCGACTGCTCGAGGGCGACGAACAGGTCGTGCCGCCCGTGCACCACGAGCGTCGGCGCCGTGATGCCCGGCAGCAATGACCTGTGGTCGAGGTCGGCGAGGCCGGCGAGCGTCTCGTCGTGCCTGGCGCCGCTGCTCATGAAGATGTCGTGGCACCAGGCCTGCAGATCGGGGCGGTCCTGGTGGAAGAGGATGGCTGCCAATCCCCGGTAGAACGCGGCGCGGTCCAGCCGCAGTGCGGTGAGGATCCCCGCGACCGTCCCCGGCGGCACCCCCCAGGAGTAGTCCACCGCCGACGTAAACCGCGGGCCGGGACTGCCGACGGTCACGAGGTGCGACAGCCGCGGACCGAGCTGCGCCGCCGCCTCGACGACGACCGCGCTGCCCAGCGACCAGCCGACCAGGTCGACCTCGTGCACGGCCAGTGCGTCGAGAACGCGCACGACATCGCGACCGAGCTCGGGGAGGTCCATCGCCTCGAAGTCCTGGTCGGACCATCCGCAGCCGCGCAGGTCGAGGGTCACGACGCCGTGACCGGCAGCGGTCAGGGCCGGGAAGACGCCGTCCCACACCCGGCGGTTGCACCCGCCGCCGTGCACGAGCACGACTGTCGACAGCTCCGACCGTCGGTTGTGGTGCTCGACGTACAGACTGCGCTCGCCCTCGACAGAGATCCTCACGAGAAGCCGGGCATGAGCTCCTCGACGAGCCCCTCCCGACCACCGAGCACGGTCCGGAGCACCAGGTAGTCGGCGCCCTTGTACCCCCGGTGGTCGTAGGGCCCGAACCCGATGACGGTGCCCGGGCTGCCCATCGTCGACGGCACCATCCGCACCTTCTCCAGGCCCTTCTGCAGACCCTCGGGCGTGACGGGCCGCGACCGCGCGATGCCCTCGGCGAGCACGCGACCCATGTCGTAGAAGTGCGCCGGGTAACACCCATAGGGCTTCGGACCTCCGAAGCGTGCGACGTAGCGGTCCTGGAAACCGCGGAACACCTCGTTGCCCTCGTGCGGCAGGTCGACGCCGACCCAGCCCTCGAGCAGCTCGGTCGGGGCCGGGAGGTTGATCAGCGCGGGGCTGCCGAGCTCCTGGTCCAGACCGCTGCACAGCACCCACGTTGTGATGGTGACGCGCGGGACGTCCCAGCCCTCCTCGACCTGGCGTGCCATCTGGGAGAGCATGGCGTAGAAGGTCAGGCCATAGCCCAGGTGCGCGACCCCTTCCGCCCCGGAGGCGCGGATGGCTCGCAGGGCAGTGTCCATGGCTTCGTCGGTGACGCGAGGCGACACGATCTGGTCGCTGGTGACGTGGAGGCCTGCGTTCCTGGCGTGCAGCCGGAACCAGTCGTAGTACTCGTCGCCGATGGGGTTGTCCTCGCGAACGACGCCGACCTTGGTGACACCTCGGCGGACGAGGTGCCGGACGATGTAGAAGGTCTCGTCGGCGAAGGTCCCGTTGGGGATGAGAAAGCAGAAGTCGCCGTCGAACCCCGCGGTGGCGGTGTGCGAGATGGTGGGCACCCGACTGCGCTCGACCTCGTCGCGAAGGATCCGGGTGAGGTCGGTGATGTGCGGGCCGACGACCGCGAGGACCTGCTCGGTGTGGACGAGCTCCCGCCACGCGCGTACGACGCCCGCAGCGTCGCCATCGGGTGGGCCCTCGACCTCGCGGAAGACGAGCTCGACGGGCCGGTCGAGGACGCCTGTCTCGAAGGCCTCGGCGAAGGCGAGCCGCAGCCCGTCGTACCACTTCTCGACCGGCGCCCACAGCGCCCAGTCCTGGAGCACGCCGACGCGGAAGGGGGTCCGGTCGCCGACGAGGCTGTAACGAGTGCCTGCGCCGGACAGGCTGTGCTTGGCCGCGTCGGCGTCCTCGGAGCCGATGCCGAGCGGCGCGGTCTGCAGCAGGTCTGCCCAGGTCACGTCGACGAGCTGCTCGACGCCGTCGCGGACGGTGCGGAGCACGATGTAGTCGCCCTTGTAGCCGCGGTGGTCGTGCGCCCCGAAGCTGATGACCGTGCCGGGTCCGCCGATGCACGCGGACACCATGCGGGTGCGCTCGAGGGCGTTCGTGAACCCCTGCGGTGACGGCGGCTTCATCCGAGCCAGCGCATCCGCCACGACGACGCCGTGATCGAAGCCCAGTGCCGTGTAGGCGTGGAAGGGGCGCCGGCCGAAGCGCTTCTCGAACCGGGCGAGCACGTCCTGGAAGTGCTGGTTCCCTTCGTGGATCTGGTCGAGCCCGACCCAGCCCTCGAAGTCGGCGAGCAGCGCCGCCTGGTCCATGTCGCCCGCCCCGCCGAAGGCGGTGATGCCGACCCAGGTGGTGTTCTGGACCTTCAGAGGGTTCCAGCCGGTCTCGTCGCAGAGCGCGTGCAGAGCGCTCCGCACAGGAGCCAAGGCCCCGTACGCCGAGAGCACGAGCACTGCTTCGGCACCGGCCTCGCGGGCCGCACGCAGGGTCGGCTCGACCGGCTCGTAGGTGTTGAAGAGCCCGACGACGTGATCGACGGCCAACGTCAGCCCGTACCGTTTCGCGGCGAGGCGGAAGGCAGCGCCGTACTCCTCGCCGATGATGCCGTCCTCGCGGAACACCGCGACCCGGGTGATGCCCTGCTTGACGAGGTAGCCGGCGAGCAGCACCGCCTCGTCCGGGAAACCGCCGTTCTGCAGGGCGAAGGCGTAGGGACCCGCCCAGTCGAAGGTGGCGCAGAAGCTGATGGTCGGGACGCCCGTGCGGTTGACCTCATCGACGAGAGCGAGGTTGGCCTCGGTGACGACCGGCCCGATGATGGCGAGGCAATCCTCCTTGTGCACGAGCTCGCGCCAGGCGTCGATCACGACCGGGCTGGTGCCGCGCATCGGCCCCTGCACCTCGCGGATGAGCAGCTCGATCCTGCGGTCGACGTCACCGCGTTCCTCGGCCTCCTCGAAGGCGAGCCGGATGCCGTCGTAGAAGTCCTGGATCAGGTTCGTGCCGCCGGCGAACTCCATGCACACGCCGATCTTGAACGGCGCCCGCGGCCGCGCCGTGAGCGCCTCCTCGTTCACCACCATGCTGCGGTGTCCATCTCGATCCCGACGGCGCTGAGCTGGCGCAGGAAGGCGCCGATGTCGTAGTAGTCCTGCCAGAGCGACACCCGGCCGTCGCGCACCTCCCACTTGGCGCAGCACTCGAGCTCCATGTGGG
>JBHEMB010000470.1:0-2935 GCA_046262855.1 Mycobacteriales bacterium
GCCAAGCCGCACGCCCGGCCGGTGGCCGCCGCGCTGCGGCCCTTCGGTGACTGCACCGCGCTGGTGAAGGCGCTACGCGCCGAAGCGCTCGACGAGGTCACGCCGTACGGCCTCCCCCAGCCGGGCTTCGGCGGCAACTTCGGCGTCCCCGTCGCCGTGCCCGCAGCCGGCACTGCTGGCGGCATGTCAGGAAGCGGCACGACAGGCGGCTCGGCTGGGGGAGCGATGTCAGCAGCCGCACCTGGCAGGGACGCACTCGCCTTCTCGGAGACGAACAACCAGGAAGCGGGCGTCGACGAGCCCGACACGGTCAAGACCGACGGCACGATCATGGTCCTGGTCCGGCAGAGCGCGCCGAGCCTCGAGCTGCTGGACGTCACCGGCGCCCGGCCCCGGCACGTCGGCCACCTGCCCGTCGCGCTCCCGGGCGGTGGCCTGTCCCTGCTCATGACTGGTGACACCGTCGTCGTCCTCGGCCAGCGGTATGCAGGCAACGGCAACGGCGTGGTCGTTGCGGAGGTCTACAGCGTCCGGAGCCCCGCCCACCCGACACACCTGCGGACCTTCCGCGTGGAGGGGCAGCTGCTCGACGCACGCTTCGTGCACGGCCGGATCCTGCTCGTCGCGAGGAGCGCCCCCAGCATCCGCTTCGCCAACCCTCCGGCGCCAGGCGCGACCGCGGCACGGGCCGCCCTGGCCGCGAACCGCTCCACCATCCGGCACACCGACGCAGACGACTGGCTGCCCTCCGTGCGCGTCACACCACACGGCCGGAACTACCCGGCGCACTGCGACCAGGCCAGTCACCCGGGCGTCGCCTCCGGAACCACCTCCACGTCGATCGTGACGCTCGACCCCGACGCCGACGCGCCGACGTCCAACCGGACCGTCGTAGGCGGCGGCGACATGCTCTACGCCAGCAGCAAGGCGCTCTACCTCGCAACCACGTCCTGGCAGAGCCAGGGCCTGATCGCCCGCGGCCTCAGCAGAGGGGTCAGCACGGATCTGCACGGCTTCGACATCACCGACCCGGACAAGCCGTCGTACCTCGGCTCCGGTTCGCTGCCGGGATCGCTGGTCGACCGGTACGCCCTGTCCGAGGACAACGGCTACCTCCGGGTGGCTACGACGGTCGGCAACCCCGCACCGCCGGGGGGCGAGGGCCCCGCACCGAGGCCCGAACTGCTGTCCGACAACCGCGTCACCGTGCTCAAGCCGGTCGACGGCGCGCTGCAGAAGGTGGGCGAGGTCCGCGGTCTCGGCCTGGGGCAGCGGATCTTCGGCGTCCGGTTCCTCGGGGACATCGGGTACGTCGTGACGTTCCGCAGCATCGACCCGCTGTACACGCTGGACCTCTCCGACCCGCGGCACCCGATGACCAAGGGAGCGCTGCACATCTCCGGCTTCTCCTCGGCGCTCTACCCGCTGTCCAGCGGGAAGCTGCTCGGCGTCGGCCAGGCGGTCAGCGCCGCCCAGCAGCAGCTCGGCGCACAGGCCGAGGTCTTCGACGTCTCCGTCCTCGCGAGGCCGCGCCTGACCGGGAAGCTGGTGTGGGCCAACGCTTCCAGCCCGGCGGCGACCGACCACCACAGCCTGCTCTGGTGGGCGCCGAGGAACCTGGTCGTCATGCCACTGATCGGGTACTCGGGCTCCTCGAGCGCCGTCGTGCTGCGCGTCGGGACGACCGGCCGGCTCACCGAGCTGGGACGGGTGCGCCCGCCCGGGAGGGGTGACAACCAGTGCTGCGGCACGGTCATCACACGCGCGCTCGTCGTCGGCGACCTGCTCTACTCCATCACCGACATCGGCGTCGTCACCAACCCCGTGGACAAGGTGGACCAGCAGAGATGGCTTCCGTTCCGCTAGCGGACGGCGCTGAGGGGGCGCTGCTGCGCGCTGCCGCCCGCGGCAAGCCCGATGCCGTGCGGTGGTTGCTGGACGAGGTAGCGCCGATCGTGCACGGCTTCGTCTGGGCCCGGGTGGCGGGTGACCAGGCCGTCGCCGAGGACCTGCTCCAGGAGACACTGCTGGCCGCCGTCGCCTCCGCCGACAGCTTCCGTGGCGATGCGGCCGTGTCGACGTGGATGTGCGGGATCGCACGGCACCTCGTGGCGCGGCACTGGGAGGCCGAGCGACGCAGCGACGTGGCCCGTGCGCGGCTGCAGGTCGTCCGGGACCCAGACCGCGAGCAGCAGCTGCTCGACCGCGACGAGGTCGCCGCAGCCCTCGGCCGGCTTCCGGCGCTGCACCGACAGGTCCTCGTGCTCAAGTACCTCGACGAGCTGCCCGTCCAGGACATCGCCGAGCAGGTCGGGCGGTCGCGGGTGCAGGTGCAGTCCTTGCTGCAGCGCGCCCGGGAGGGCTTGCGACGCGAGCTCGGTGCGGAGGGCGACGATGCCTGATCCGCTGGACAGGCTGCCGTCCCTCGACGCTCCGCGGCCGCTCTCGCAGGCGCTGCGCGACCGGTTGCAGGACGCCCTGCTCGGCGCGGATGCCCGACCGCTGAGCGAAGACCAGACCAGCTCGCTGAGCGCGGCCTTGCGCGACCCCGTCGGCGAGCTGCTGGCCGGCCTCGACGCCCCCCGGCCCCTCACGTCCGGCGCGCGCGGACGGCTCGCGGCAACCGTCGCCGTACCGCGTCGTCACTGGCCGGTCCTGGCCGCGGCGACTGCGGTCGCCGCGGTCGCGGTGGCGGTCGTCGTGCTCGCGCTTCCCGGCTCCCGGCCGCCGTCCGTCACGTCGCTGGCCACGCCGAGCCCTACCTCGCTGGTCGGGTCCGGAACAGCTGGTGCCGCAGCCGGGACGACCGGAGGCGGCTCCCTGCCCGGGATGAGCAGTAGCCCTGCGACGGCCCCCGCTGTCCCGGCCGGTGCGCCGCCGGCCTTCGGGCAGCGCCCTGCAGGCGGGTCTGCGGGCGCGGGCGCCACCTCACGCC
>JBHEMB010000471.1:0-3736 GCA_046262855.1 Mycobacteriales bacterium
GTCCTGGAGGCGCCAGGGGGGATCGTGCCCAGGGCGCAGACGACCTTGCCTGGCTGCACCAGCGCGCACACCGTGCTGCCGTTGCCGTCGACACCGCTGACGAAGGTGGTGCCAGCGGGCAGGCTGTCTGTGACGACTGGCGGCCCCGGCTGGACGCGCGAGGCCGTGCCCTTGCTGATCCGTTCAGACGAGCTCCTTGTCCATCACGTCGAGCTCGATGTAGGCGGTCTCCCGCCCTCCCCTGACCTGATGTGCGACGACCCCTTCAAGCCGGTAGCGCGCGTCGTGCCGCCAGCCGGGGCAGGCGAGGCCCACGGCCTGCTGCTCGGCGCAGGTGACGACACTGCCGCCTTCGGCCAGCTGGATTGCCTGGTCGAGGTCACTCGCGTTGAGCTCAGTGCGGTCGGGAGCGGTCAGGTACCCCGTGAGCTGACACCCACCGCCGCCCTGGTCGGGAGGGGGGCAGCGCTCGAAGAAGAACACCTTGCCCACCACCTCGACCCGCTGGCCCACCACGTGCCGCTGCCGGCTCAGCAGCGCGGCGAAAGTCAGCTTCTTGCGGACGCCGGATGCCAGGCTCGGCCCAGTTGTGGCGCGGCCAGAGGCCAAAGGCGATGCCGACGTCGGGCCGACAGACCCGCCGGGGTCGGCCGTCGGCGAGGGCAGCCCGGATCCGGTCGTGTCGTCCTCCCCCAGCAGAGAACAACCCCCGAGAGTGGACCCCAGAAGGGCCGCGAGCGTCAGCGCGATCGCCAGGCCGGGAGTGTGGATAGGCCGCAGCAGCAGCACGAGCACACACCCCCCCGGTAGTCGCTCATACTTCAAGGCGCCCGTGACAGCGACGGCTCGATCTCGTAGCCCTACTGCTGCGAAGACCCTGACGACAACCTGTGTGTCGCTTACCGGACACCCATCAGCGCCCTCGCGCTGGCATGGGCACGAACCTTGGCCTGAGCAATGATCTCGGCCGCCTCGGCAGGGGGATGCGCTGGTGAAGACGGAGCGCGAGGTGTGCGAAGCGTGCGCACGCCAGGCGGGGTGCACCTCGAGTGTGGCCGCGCGCGGACCGCTCTGCTGGAGATGGGTGACGATGCCGGGATAGGCGTCGCCGTACTTCGCGCCGTACGCCGCATCGGCCAGGTCGACATCGGCGCCGGCTGCCTCGGTGAAGGTCACCTCGTAGCTGTCGCGGCCGGCACGCATCCGTCCGGCTTTCGGTCGCCACCTCTATCTCCTGCGGGGCCGCGATGGCTTCGGCCTTGTCTTGTGTCCAGCCAGCTGGCACGCGCTACACCTCGCTGACGCGGAGCAGGGACTTGATGGCGCGACGTTCGCCCATGGCTGCGTAGGCCTCCGCGACATGGTCGAGATCGGTCTCGAAGTCGACACCGCCTGACCCAGGCCGCCTGACCCACGACCCCTCGCGGCGTCCACCTCTTCCGCCGCGACGCCCCAGCTGCCGAGTGAGGCCAGAGTGGTCACCGAGACGCCCCCCTGCCACACCAGCCGGACGGGCACCACTTGGCAGCTCAGGCGTCGCCGACCGGCTCAGGCCTCCAGGCTGCTGCGCCCAGAGTCGGCCACATCCTGGCGTCCCCTGCGGCCGCTCACCCAGCTTGCCAAGAATAGTCTTATGACCGTACTATGATGGCCTGACAGCCGCTCGAGCCCACCAGCAGGCCCACACGGGGGGCGTTCCTGTTCCACGAGGACTTCGTGGATCGGGCATGGCCACCTCCTGCAGAAGCCCCCGGCACGCGTCCCCGCAGACCGCAACTCACACCCCTCATGGAGGACCCGCATGACCACGCTCGCCGACAGTGTCGCCCTGGTGACCGGCGCCAATCGAGGCATCGGGAGGGAGTTCGTCCAACAGCTCCTGGACCGAGGGGCCGCGAAGGCGTACGCCGGCGCCCGCGACCCTCAGTCAGCCATGCACGACGACCCACGAGTGGTGCCGCTGGCCCTCGACGTCACCGATCTCGACTCCGTGGCACGCGCAGCAGAGGCGGCGCACGACGTCAGCGTGCTGGTGAACAACGCCGGCATCTCCACCCCGACGCCCGTCCTCAGCAAGGACACGTCGCAGCTCCGACGCGAGCTGGAGGTCAACCTCTTCGGGCCGCTGGCCGTCACGTCCGCCTTCATCGACGGGGTTGTGGAGCGCACTGGCGTCGTCGTCAACGTCGCGTCGATCCTGTCCTGGTTGGGACTGGGAGGTAGCTACGGCGTCTCGAAGGCCGCCCTGTGGAGCGCCACGGACTCCATGCGGCTCGACCTCGCCCCCAAGGGCGTGCAGGTCGTCGGCGTCTACATGGCCTACGTCGACACCGACATGACGGCCGGCGTCGCCGCGCCCAAGACCGCGCCCGAGGACGTCGTGCGGCAGGTGCTGGACGGGGTCGAGGCCGGCGAGCTGGAGATCTTTGCCGACGACCTCACTCGCGACGTTCGTGCCAGCCTGCACCTGCCTGTCGCCACCCGTTACGCGCCGTTCAGCCAGGCGGGATAGCTCTCGAGACGACTGAGGGCGGGCAGAAGATCACTCCTGTCGCACTCACGTCTGCGCAGCGCTGCGAGGCCATATGTTCGTCATGCAATGAGGTCACGCGGCACGCACGAAGGCAGGTAGGGATGGCGCGGTATGGCAAGGAGCACAAAGAGGCGACCCGGACCCGAATCCTGACGCAGGCCGGAAGGCGCCTCAAGCAGGACGGGATCGATGGCTCCGGCGTGGCCACGCTGATGGCAGATGCCGGACTGACCAACGGCGCCTTCTATGCGCACTTCGCCTCGAAGGAAGACCTGGTCACGCAGGTGATAAGCAGCCAGCTTGACGCGCAGGCCGAACGCTTCGCCGCCCTCTCCCCAGGAATGGCGGGAGTCGAGGAGTTCATCCGCCTGTACCTCTCGCCCGAGCACCGCGACGAGGTCCGCGACGGTTGCCCCTCCGCCGCTCTGCTCGACGAGATCACTCGCGGCAGCGATGCGACACGTGACGCGTACACCCGGGGCGTGCTCCACATGATCGACGGGCTCGCAGAGCGGGTCGCTCCGCTCGACCCAGCGTCAGCACGCATGACGGTGCTCAGCACCTTCGCGCTCATGATCGGCACGGTCCAGCTCGCCCGGACGTTCACGGACCGCGAGCTGTCGGATGCAGTCCTGGCGCAGGGCGTCACGAGCGCCCTCGCGATCCTGGCACAGGCGAGCGGTCCCCAGCGCTCCGGCGGTCGCCGCGCCCGCCGCCTCAGCGAGCTCCCGGCTGTGCTGCGTCCCCGCTGACGACACGTCCCTATGCCCGGGGACCCGTCGGACGCGACTGGTCCCAGCTGACGCCGACCAGCTCGTCGGTGAGGACCTGCCCGTTGAGGCCATAGTCTCGCCAGAGCCGCCGCCGGCACCGTCCACGACGACGTCAGCGAGCTCTACGGGTGGTTCTCCCGGTAGAACATCTCGAACTGAATGCCGTCAGGGTCCTTGAAGGTGAGTACCGACCCGTAGTCCCGGTCGGCGATCGGCGTGTGCTGGACCCCGAGCTGCTCGAAGTGCGCCTGCCAGGTGTCCAGGTCCGCGCGGGCGTCGACCTTGAAGCCCAAGTGGTCGAACCCGGTGCGGGCAGGGTCGAACGACTCGCCCCCGTTGGCGTCATGTTGCTGGAACTCGATGATCGTGGCAGTCGCCGGGTGGATGAGCAGGATCGCGGTCCACCCGTCGCCATGCGCCGTGTCGAGCC
>JBHEMB010000472.1:0-4718 GCA_046262855.1 Mycobacteriales bacterium
CGTAGAACTCGAAGCGCTTGTTGAAGAACCGGAACAGGTCATCGACGACCTGCTGGCCGGTGTAGTTGATCATGTTCTGCGACACCGCGATGGTGATGGCGTCCTTGGTCACGCCGAAGGACGTGGCCCCACCGTTGTCACCGATGAAGCCTGGCACGCACGGCGGCGACTGCGGGTCGTCGATCTGCAGCTGGCCGATGCAGTCGCGCTGCCGCGGGACCTCGATCGGCGCCTTCGGGGTGAGCTTCGGCGGCTTGGCCTTGTCCGTCTTCTTGAGACCACCGGTCCCGCCGTTGCCCCGGCCCTTCTTCGTCGTGTCGTCGCCGATGGTGGTCTGCTCCGGCGGCGGCTGGACGATCAGCTTCTTCGGCTGCGGTGCGAACGCCGCGATGGTGGGCGGCGGCTGCTGCGGGACCGAGTAGGCGAACAGGGCGAGGCCCACCATCATCGCCACGGCGAGAGCGGTGTAGGTGGCACCCGGCCCGCGGGGTCGCTTGGCGCTCTCGCCGGTGCCCTCGGCTGTCGTCATGCCTTGCTCCGCTGGTCAACGCGCAGCCGCCAGTCGCAGTCGGTCGTGACGCGTACGACGTACGCACCTGGACGCTCGTAGCTCAGCACCCCGCTGCCCTTCTTCCCTGCGCGATCGGTCAGGTAGTCCTGCTCGACGGAGGAGCCGTCGTCGGCGTGCGCCACGTTGACCCGGAGCTTCTGGACGACCGCACGACCCTGGGCGAGCTGCTTCGTGCAGTCCCAGCTGTAACGGACGGTCCATGGCCTTTTCGGGAAGAGCGCGGGGGTCCCGCCGTAGCCGGTCCCCCGGAGGTTGACCATCTTGGTGTCGCCGCTCGTCGCGCCGGAGCAGCCCGTCACCGCTGCGATCAGCATCGCCAGTCCCAGTGCGCTACGTGGCCGCATCGGGTTCCCTCGTGATCCCGACGGCCTGCCTCGACGTGTACTGGCCGTCCAGGTCTGTGCCGTCCTGGTCGAGCTCGTCATGCAGGAACACGCCGCCATACTGCGTGCCGACCTGGTAGACGAGGTTGCGGATGTTCACGAGCTTGCCGGGGCCAGCGATCGAGCCCGTGAGCTTGATGTCCCAGCTGTCGACGCCCTGGCCGCAGAAGTTGATGCGCTGCTTGCCCCGCACCAGCCCGTCGACCTCGATCGTGACCTGGCTGCGCGGATCCGTCGCCGTGGAGTGCCACGTTGCACCCTCTGACGCCGGGAAGGGCATGAGTAGCAAGGGCGTCGTGGGAGCGAAGACGTCGGTCCCGTCATTCGCCCCGGCGCTCGACTCGACCTTCGAGAGGTAGAGGCCGGCGCCGAACGCAGGGGTGGCGCTGCCCTGCGGGCTCACCAGGTAGGTGTTGACCACCGTGGCGCGGCCACTCGCCTCCGTGACGTCGAACAGGAAGGAGGCCTTCCCGAACTGCAACGGGTCCGCAGCGCGAGCGATTCCGTAGGCGCGCGTGATGAGGCCGTCCAGCTGGATCGCGGCCGCACTCGGCAGCGTCCGCTGCGCAGTCCCGGTCCGCGCGTAGACGTACGTGGCCGGGACAGGCCGCTTCGTGATCCGAAGAGGCGCAACTTCCTTCAGGCCCGGACGCGCCTCCGTGGGACAAGCGGAAGGTGTCGTTGTCGGAAGGACGACGGGCGTCCTGGGTGCCGTCGGGTGGTCGAAGTCGGGCAGCTGCGGATCGATCAGGGTCGGGAAGTGCGGCTCCTGGTTCGCGCCGGGCGCTACCTGCACCGGCGCGATCGGCGCGGACGTGTGAGATGCCCGGTCTCCGAACACGACGTCCACGGGGCGACTCGTCATCCGGATGGACGAGCCGGTCTCCGGGCCGCAGGCCGTCGCACCGAGCACGGTGAGGATGGCGCAAGCGCGACCGAGGCGGACAAGCGGGCGTCTCATGACGGGGCTCCATCAGGGCTGGGGAGGGCATCGGACGTGGGGCTGACCCCGGACGACGGCATCGGGATGACACCGGGCCGCCGGCCGGCTTGGTAGTCGACCAGGGCGCGGAGGAGGGCTTCGCTCGAGAGCTTCGTGAACGCCTAGCGCAGCACGAGCAAGACGTAGGACTGGGTCTTCGGCGGGAACCACAGGTACATCCGAAGGTCGCTCTGCACCTTCTCGTAGACCCGCTGGTCGCCGATGTAGAGGCGCCGGAAGCTGGACTCACCGAGGGTCGCGTTCATACCGATGAGGGCTTGGTGGCCGGAGCACCGCTTGGGGTGCCGGGTGCAGGTCTCGTCGTAGGCGTCGGTGAGGTCGCTGGTGTCGGTGGAGGAGGTGAAGACGGCGACCTGGATGTCGCCCTGGATGGTGCTGCCGTCGCGCACGGTGTAGATCCGTCCTGAGCTGATCAGGGCGTTCTTGGGCAGCTTCTCCTTGCTCCAGACCGCTTCCGCTTTCGGCTCGCGGCTGAAGACCAGGCCGCCGAGTGAGGTCGGCACCAGATTCGTCGGAAGCGTTCGGGGCTGGCCGTTGTCAGCGCCGCACGCTGAGACACCGATCACGGCAGCGACTGCGAGGAAGACCGCGCTCAGGCGGTTGCGTCGGCTGGTCATGCTCGGCTCGGGACGAGTCGGGAGACCAGACGCATGGGCAGCGTCACCGCGTGCCGCAGGCGCCGGATGCTCAGGGAGGGCATCGGCAGTCGGGGCCACAAGTTGGGCACCTCTCGGCTGTACGGGTCGTGCAGCGACGCGCGGCTGACCGCGGCGGCGATGCGCAGGGGGTAGGCGTGCGCGCTGGCCACGCGGTCCCCGACCGAAGCCGCGAGGTCGGTCGCCGCGTCGACATCGCTCTGCCGCAGGTCGCGGGCGAGGTCGCCCCAGAGGGCGCGGCTGACAAGCCAGGCGAGCTCGGCATGCTCGTCGTCCTCGGCAACGAAGGACAGGAACTCCATCGGAGTCGCACCGGGATCTCCGATGGCCAGGTCCCGCATCCGGTCGCGGAACTCGACGTAGGTCGCGGCGATCTGTTCCTGGCGCCCGCTGTGTGACGCCCACTTCAGGCGACGGCGGTGCCGCAGCCTTTTGATCAGCACCGGGTAGGCGAACCACACCAAGGCGAGCAAGGCAGCGACGCCGAGGGCGCGCACCACGTAGTAGCGGACGTATTGGAACAGCAGCAGCAGCCCTGTCTCGCGCACCGGGGTGTAGACGACCAGCGCCAGGTCGTCGGTGGCCCGGACGGCGGGGTTCTGGTTCTTGGGATCGGTGGAGGTGTCCGCCTTCGCCGTCGGTGGGATGCCGACGATCGGCACCCAGCCATGACCCTCGAAGTACACCTCGAGCCAGGCCGCACCGTCCTTGGGACGGAACGTCCGGGAGCCGTCGCTCTGCAAGGACCCGCCGAAGTAGCCGAACCCGATGCGAGAGGGGACGCCGGCCCAGCGGGCGAGAACGGCCTCGGCCTCACTGATCTGGTACGGCGAAGCCTCGCCACCGCGAAGCATCTTGACGATGTCGGAGACCGAAGCCGGGGCCGGCTTGCCGGCACTCGCAGCGATGACCTTGCGATAGAGGGCTGCGCGCAGGAACTGCAGGCGGTCGAACCCGTTCTCGCGGATGCCCTGCTTCGCGACCGCGTCGGAGTACTGCTGGAGCAACGCGGACACCTCTGCCGGCCGGCTCGGTGCGTTCAGGAAGGGTTCCAGCGCAGGTGGAGCCGCGGGCGCGGCAGCAAGTTGCTTACCGGTCGGTGTCTTGGGAACCGTCAGCTGGTAGTCCAGTCCGGCGAACGCCGGCTTGTCCGCCGTCTGCAGAGCCCCGGTGCGCGGGTCCAGCGTGAGCGTGGGGGTGTCGCCCTCGATGCGGGTGGCATTCGCCAGGCTGGGGACAGCGTGCCCGCCGATGTCGTCGACGTGGATGCGCACGGTGTCCTGCGGCTGCCCTGCCGTTACGCGAGCGAGGTCCACCGGCGGGCTGAGGCGCTGGAGCCGCTTGGTGTCGTACGGCGGGAAGAGCCAGTCGCCGTTGCTGTCGAACTCGTCCAGGACACCCAGCCGCAGGGGCCGGGTGTGCAGGCTGCCGTCGACGTGGAAGAGCTGACGATCCTTCTGGGGTGGCGGGGTCGTCGGCTTGTGTGGGGGGATGACCACTTCCTTGGCCGTCTGCGGGAAGAGCGCGCCGGCCTGTGCGAGGAGCAGCACGACGCCCGCCAGACCGGCGGCGAGCACCGCGCTCCGGACGAGGCGGCGCAGCTCGAAGCCAGCGGTGAGCGAGGCCACCCCGGAGAGCTCTGCGCTGTAGGACACAGCCAGCGCCGCTACCAGGAACAGCAGCGCACCGACCGTGGAGACCAGCGTGCGGCTGTCGGGCTGCACGAGGCTGCAGACCATGGTGACGGGGCCCGCGATGACCAGGCTCAGCTTGGGCTTGTCGAAGGCAACGGCGAGCGCGCTCGTACCGACTGCCATGCAGGCGAACAGCACGAGCAGGATCAGTCGCCAGCCAGGGTCCATGGGGATAGGGGGCTGTTGGAGTCCGCCGTGGCGCAGAGCGTCCAGCACCAGGTTGCCGAAGCTGGCCGTCCCGGTGGCTGCGTCGGGCGCGAGGAAGGCGGCACCCGCGACCAGGGCGAACGGCAGAGTCAGCCACTGCACGATGGCCGGCCGGGTCAGCCGGTAGGAAAGCATGCCGCACAGGCCGCCGATGACGAGCCCGACCGCACTGACGACGTACGCCATGGTGCCGCGGTAGGCACC
>JBHEMB010000473.1:0-3519 GCA_046262855.1 Mycobacteriales bacterium
GTTCAACCACAAGCTGGTGCTCACCCACGGCGCGTCCTGCGACACCGAGTACAAGAGCGCGTCCGCACCGGACACCCACAACATCGCCGCGCTGGGCGCCGGGTTCGTGGTCGCGTCGCACGCCCTCGACAACGCCGGCCACGACTGCAACCTGGCGGTGCAGGCGGAGGCCCTGTACATGACCAAGGAGCGCGTCATCGAGCAGTACGGGACGCTGCGCTACACGATCGGTTCCGGGTGCTCCGGCGGGTCACTGGTCCAGCAGCAGGTCGCGAACGCCTATCCCGGTATGTACCAGGGGATCTCGCCGCAATGCTCCTTCACCGACGCGTGGAGCAGCGCACAGCAGTACGTCGACTACCTCATGCTGCTGAAGTACTTCGAGGACCCGTCGCGCTGGTCGCCCGGCACGACCTGGGACGCGGCCGCGATCAGCCAGGTGCTGGGCCACCCGAACGTCGCCAACCCACTCACCTTCACGACTGTGATCCCGAACAGCTCCGACCCGTCCCGCAGCTGTCCCGGCGTCCCGGCCGACAAGGTCTACGACCCGGCGAAGAACCCCAAGGGCGTGAAGTGCACGCTCCAGGACTACGCCGTGAACATGTTCGGCAAGCGGCCGGACGGCTTCGCCAACCGGGGGCTCGGCAACGTCGGCATCCAGTACGGCCTCGCCGGGCTCCGGAACGGGCTCATCAGCCCGGCCCAGTTCGCCGACCTCAACGCGCACCTCGGCGGCATCGACATCAAGGGCGAGCTCTCCCCGAAGCGGCTCACGGGCGACCCGGCCGGGCTGCAGCGGGTCTACTCCACCGGCGCTGTCGACAGCGCGAACAACCTCGACAAGGTCGCCATCATCGACCTGCGTGGGCCCGACCCGGGCGCCTTCCACGACGTCTACCGGACCTACTCGCTGCGCGCGCGGCTGCTGCGCAACTTCGGCACGGCAGCCAACCAGGTCCTGTGGCGCGGTCAGGTGCCGCTGATCGGTGACGCCGACTACGTCGACAAGGCCATCTTCGCCCTCGACAAGTGGCTGGACCGGGTCGACCGCGACCGCAGCGCAAGGCCGCTGGCGCAGAAGATCATCGCCGACAAGCCGAGCGACATCGGGGAGCGCTGCACCGACGGCGCCGGAGACTCCGTTCCGGGTGAGGTGTGCGACGAGACCGTGGCCGCCTACGCCTCGCCGCGCATGGCTGCCGGCGGCCCGCTCACCGACGACGTCATGCAGTGCCAGCTCAAGCCGTTGCGCCGCGACGACTACAACGTCACGTTCACGACGGCGCAGTGGGCTGAGCTCGTGTCGGCCTTCCGCAAGGGCGTCTGCGACTACTCCAAGCCGGGTGTCGCGCAGCGGGGCGCGACCGGCTGGCTCACCTACCAGGACGCTCGCGGCAAGGTCGTGTACGGCGGCAGGCCGATGGGTCCGGCACCGAGGAGCACGCCCTTCTCGTAGGTTGGTCAGGTGGACCCCGACGAGCTGCTGACGCTGGTCGAGGCCCACCTCGCAGGTGTGCTCGGGCACGACAGCGGCCGGGCCAGCGTGTCGTTCGTCGGGACCGACCGGATCGACGTGCTGCGCTTCGGGCCCGACGAGGACGGCGTCGTCCGGTACGCCACCGTCGGCATGTCCCGATTCCCGATGAGCGGCACGTCAGAGCTGACGACCGAGGGACCTCGCGCGGAACTGGTGCTGTCCGTCCGCGGCGCCCACGACACGCTCCTGCGACGGCTCGGCGCCCTCGCCGCGAGTCCTGCCGTCGAGGGCGTGGTCATCACCGCGGGGGCTGGTCTCGACATCGGCGAACCGCTCTGGGACGGAGTCCGCTTCACGGCAGTGCTGGTCGGTCAGCCTGGCGGGCTCGTCCCCGACCTCGCCGGCGTGCAGTTCCTGCCGCTGCTGCCGATGACGCCCAACGAAGCCGCATGGAAGCGCGTGCACGGAGCGGAGGCGCTCGAGGAGCGCTGGCTCGGCCAGGGCTGCGACCTGCGCGATCCGATGCGGGCAGAGGCAGACCTGTCGTGACCACCTTCGCGGAACGGATGCTGCTGCAGGCTGAGCAGTGCCGCTTGATGGGCAGCCCGCTCACGGGTGCCTTGCTGGAGGGCGCGGCGTCCGATCTCGAGCGGGGAGGCGTCGTCGCGGAGGTGGTGCGGGGCTACCTCGACCTGCCCGGCGGCGCCGTACCGTCGCTGCGGTTCGCTGGAGCCCTGCACCGGCTGGTGCTGGAGGGAAAGGCGCCCGGTCTCGCCGTGCACTACCCCAGCGTCGGCGGCTCGGCGCCGGTCGAGTGCCTGTGGCCGGCTGCCGAGCAGACCTGTCGGGAGCACGTCGTCGAGCTGCAGCGCCTGATGGCCCGGCCCGTCCAGACGAACGAGGTCGGACGGTCAGCGGTCCTGTTCGGAGTCCTTGGCATGATCGACGGACCGGTGCGGCTGCTGGAGGTAGGGGCGTCCGCCGGGCTCAACCTCCGATGCGACCACTTCGCTTACGCCACAGGCGATCTGGTCCTCGGTGATGCGACGAGCCCGGTCCGGCTGGACGAGCCGTGGGACAACGCGCCGCCCGCCATGCACGAGGTGCGCATCGCCGAGCGCAAGGGGTGCGACCCCAACCCCATCGACCCGACTACCCAGGACGGTCGCATCACCCTCACGTCTTATGTCTGGGCGGACCAACTCGCTCGTCTCGAGCGGCTGCGCGGGGCGCTCGACATCGCCGCGCGGGTCCCCGCTGTCGTCGAGCGGACGGGCGCCCTGGAGTTCCTGACGCGGGAGCTCGCGGAGCAGCACGACGGACTGACAACCGTCGTCTGGCACAGCGTCGTCTGGCAGTACATCGATCGGGCCGAGCGCACGGCCGTCGACGAGCTGCTCGCGTCGTCCGCTCGACCTGTGGTGCGGGTCAGCCTCGAGCCCTAGGCGGTCGAGGGCGGTTTCGTCTTCGGAGCCCACGCGACGACCTGGCCGGGCGGCCGTCGGGTGCACCTCGCGGATGCCTTCGGCCACGGCCCGCCGGTCCGGTGGACCGGTGCGACGATAGAACGGTGACGACGCTTGTCTACGACGGCGACTGCGGCTTCTGCACGACCTGCGTGCAGGCAATGGAGCGGCTCCGGATCCGCGCCGATGCTGTGATTCCCTGGCAGCAGGCGGATCTGGACGGTCTCGGTCTGACCGCTCAGGAGTGCACGGAGAGCGTGCAATGGATCGGCGAGGACGGGAGTCACCGCCGCGGGCACGAGGCGATCGCGGCGCTGCTGGTTGCCAACCGCCGGTGGAAGCCGGTCGGCAGGCTGCTCACGGCACCGGGGATCTCCTGGGCAGCCGCGAAGGTGTACGCCTGGGTGGCGGCGCACCGCACCCGGCTACCTGGGGGGACGCCCGCCTGCGCGGTGCCTCCTGCCGAGTGACCGCGATCACGCTGCAACACTGAACGGCAACCCGTCCCGTCGTACCAAGGAGTGCCCGTCGTGCAGTTCGGCCGCAGCTACGAGGAGTTCGAGGTCGGGGCGA
>JBHEMB010000474.1:0-4680 GCA_046262855.1 Mycobacteriales bacterium
TCGCCGAGCGGCACGGGACGGTCACCACGAGCGTCGGTCCCGAGGCGGTGCGCCTGGCAGCTGAAGACGGCTCCGAGGCGCTGGTCGAGGTCCCCTTCCCGCCTTTGACGGGCGAGCTGGTCGAGCACGTACGACGGGAGCGGACCGTCGGCGTCCTGCTGGTCCGCAAGGGCGGGCACGCGGTCGGCGTCTTCGTCGGGGACCAGCTCGTCGACAGCAAGGTGGGGAGCCGGCACGTGCAGGGGCGCACCGCCGCCGGCGGCTGGTCCCAGCAGCGGTTCGCGCGGCGCCGGGAGGGCCAGACCGCCGTTGCGACGCAGGCGGCTGCGGACACGGCGGCGCGGGTGCTCGGCGCCCACGACCTGGACGCCCTGGTGACAGGTGGGGATCGCGGCATGGTCGACGACGTGCTGCAGGACTCTCGGCTCCGGCGCCTGACAGTCAGCGGCCGGCTGCTCGACGTACCCGATCCGCGGCTGGCCGTCCTGCAATCGGTGCCCTACCGGGATGTGTGGATCAGGGTCAGGGAGCCAGACTGACGCCATGGACATCTCCGCAGCCCTCGACTTCGTCCGCAGCCACTCGCACGCGGTGCTCGCCACCCGGCGCCGGGACGGGACCCCGCAGCTGTCGCCTGTGACGGTCGCCGTCGACGACGCCGGGCTGGTCGTCATCTCGACGCGCGAACCGGCGTACAAGGTGAAGAACGTGCGACGCGACCCGCAGGTCTCGCTGCTGGTGCTGAGCGACGCGTTCTTCGGCGAGTGGGTGCAGCTCGAGGGCACCGTCGACGTGCTGCCGCTGCCAGCGGCGATGGAACCGCTGGTGGACTACTACCGCCAGCTGTCCGGCGAGCACCCGGACTGGGACGACTACCGGGCGGCGATGGTGCGCGAGCAGCGCTGCCTGCTGCGGGTCACGGTGACCTCCGCCGGGCCCGACGCGTCAGGCTGATGGCCCTCGAGTACGGCGAGGCGCGCGGCAGGTGGGTCCTCGCGACCGCGGTGCTGGGATCCGCGATGGTGTTCGTCGATGGCACCGTGGTGAACGTCGCGCTGCCGCACATCGGCAGCGGCCTGGACGCGTCGCTGTCCGGCCTGACCTGGACGGTCAACGGCTACGCACTCACCCTCGCCTCGCTGATCCTGCTCGGCGGTTCGCTGGGCGACCGCTTCGGGCGCAAGCGGGTCTTCATCGTGGGCGTGGTGTGGTTCGCCGTCGCGTCCCTGCTCTCCGGCCTCGCTCCCGATGTCGAGACCCTGATCGCCGCCCGCGCCCTGCAGGGCGTCGGTGGCGCGCTGCTCACCCCCGGCAGTCTGGCGCTGCTGCAGGCCTCGTTCCGTGCCACGGACCGAGCTCGCGCGATCGGGGCCTGGTCGGGGCTGGCCGGCATCGCCGGCGCGGCGGGGCCGTTCCTCGGCGGCTGGCTGGTGGAGGTCACCTCCTGGCGATGGATCTTCCTCGTCAACCTTCCGCTTGCCGTCGCGGTCGTCGCGATGGCGGTGCGACACGTCCCGGAGTCCCGTGACCTGGGCGCGTCCCACAGCGTCGACGTCGTGGGGGCGGTGGCCGGGGCGGTGGGGCTGGGTGCGCTCACCGAGGGGCTCATTGCCTGGCAGGACACGGGTCTGGGCTCGGTGCGGGTCCTCGGCCCGCTCGTCATCGGTGCGCTGGCGTCCGCGGCGTTCCTGCTGCACGAGCGGCGAGCGGCCGAGCCGATGCTGCCGCTGGGGATCTTCGCGTCCCGGGTGTTCAGCGCGACGAACGCGGTGACCTTCGTCGTCTACGCCGCGCTCGGAGGGGTCTTCTTCTGGCTCGTGCTGTTCCTCCAGGTGGCGGCCGGGTTCGCGCCCATGTCTGCGGGACTCGCACTCGTCCCGCTGACGCTGCTCATGCTGCTGCTCTCCCCTCAGGCCGGAGCCCTCGCCACCCGCGTCGGCCCACGACTGCCGATGACGGTCGGGCCGCTGCTGTGCGCGGTCGGCGTGGGGCTGCTCAGCCAGTTGCCGCGCCACGCGTCGTACCCGGTCGATGTGCTGCTGCCAATGGTGCTGTTCGGCCTGGGTCTGTCGGCCACGGTGGCGCCGCTGACGGCCACGGTGCTCGCGGCCGCACCCGACGAGCACGCCGGGCTGGCCAGCGGCGTGAACAACGCCGTCGCGCGGGTCGGCGGCCTGCTCGCGGTTGCCGTGCTGCCGCTCATCGCCGGCCTGCACGGCGAGGGCTACGCGCGCGCGGACCTGCTGGTCGGGCCGTACCGGACCGCGATGGTCTGGTGCACGGCACTGCTCGTGCTCGGGGGGCTGCTGTCGTGGGCCTTCGTGCACGACGGCGTGCGGGCCTCCGAGGACCGCAGCTGCCCACTCAACGCGCCACCCCTGCAGGACTGCCCCACCGGCGCGCGTCCGCCCGACACGCCTCAGCCGGCGTCCACCTGAGCGGACGCCAGCGGTCCCGTCAGCGGCCGATCTGGCCGAGCTTGCCAGCCATGCCGCCGGCGGCACGCAAGGCGGCACCCGGCTCGAAGGGCGCGGGGGACGCGAGGTTGAACGACAGCTTCGCCTCCTCGACGGCCCCGAGCAGGAGGTCAGCCGCGGGGATCTCCTTCGGCCACAGGTAGAGCGACATCGAGCCCGGAATGGTGTTGACCTCGTTGACGTGCAGCACGTCGTCGATGAGCAGGAAGTCCAGCCGCCCCAGCCCCTTCAGGCCCGTGACGTCGAGGACGGCAGCCGTCAGCCGCTCGGCCTCCTTCGTCACCGCGTCGGGCACCTGGGCAGGCAGCTCACGCGCCGCGCCGACCAGCCCGTCGGTCTGCAGGTACTTCTGGCCGTAGGAGAAGATCCCCTCCTCCTTGCTCGGCGCCAGCGGCTTCTCGAGCAGCGAGGTCCGCAAGGACGGGTACGTCGAGTAGGCCATGTTGAGGTCCACGGCACCCTTGTTGAACGGCTCGAGGACCGTGCCCTGCCGGAGGTGGACCGAGCTGCCGGCCAGCGCCCGCGCGGTGTCGAGGTCCTCGACCACCTCGATGCCGATGCTGGAGCCGCCGAACCGGGGCTTCACGATGTACGGACCGTCGAAGGGCGCGCTGTCCGACAGCGCGACCCGCGGCAGCGTGGGGATGCCGTTGGCCTGCAGCACCGCCCCGAAGGCCAGCTTGTCCATGCCGAGCGCGGCGAGCGGCGCGGGGCCTCCCGTCAGGGGGATGCCGAGCTGGTCGAAGACGGAGTTGATGCCACCGTTCTCGCCGGCTCCGCCGTGGCAGCAGTTGAGCGCAGCGTCGATCGCCAGCGGCTTCGCGCCGCCGAGGCCCTTCTTGGGCTGCTGGAACCCGACGCCGAGCAGCACCTCGAGCTTGCTGCCCGCCTTGGGCGCGCCTTCGAGGAAGTCCTTCGCCTCGGACCCCGGGGGGCACAGCACCCAGTCGCCGGTGCGCGTCCAGTACAGCGGCGCGACGTCGTGGCCGGCGTCACGCAGGACCCGCTCGCTCAGCAGGCCGGTGAGGATCGAGATGTCGTGCTCAGGAGAGTTCCCCCCGAAGACGATGGCGAGCAACGGAGCTCCCTTTACGGCTGAGGTTTTGACGGGTTTACGGCTGAGGTTTTGACGGGTTTAGGGATAGTGGTCGGGCAGGTCGTTCTCGAACAGTACGACGTCACCGACGGCCGACCGCTGCTCCACCACCGCGACGGCCTCGGCGCGGGTGCGGACGCAGACGACGTCAGTGCTGCCGCCCGAGGCACCCTGTCGCAGCGCCGCGCGGTTGGTGGTTCCCACGACGATCAGTGATGCCGCGCCGGCATTCTTGACGGCCGCACCGAGCTCGGCGTTGCGGGCCCGCTGGACGCTGCCGAGCTCGACCATCCCGGGCGTGACGACGTGCACCCGACCGCCCGAGCGCTGCGCGAGGAGCACGGCCCGTCGTACGGCCTCTGCTGCGCCGACCGGGTTGGAGTTGTAGGTGTCGTCGAGGATCCAGCTGCCGCCGGGCTGCTCGATCGGCTCCAGGCGGTGCGCGACGGTCGGCAGGGTGGCGAGCCGCCGGACCAGCGGCTTGGGGTCGTCGCCGAGCGCGACGGCTGCACCGATGGCGCAGACCGCGTTGGTGGGATGCACCGACTCGGGCAGCGTGACCTTGCCGAGGTCGTCGCCGGCGACCAGCAGCCGTCCCTCCACGATGGCCACGTCAGCGGTGGGATCGGTGATCGAGCAGCGCACCACCCGCTTCCCGCCCAGCCGCGGCGCCAGCCCGGCGAGCTTGTCGTCATCGATGTTGAGCACGACGGTCGGCGCCTTCTCGGTGATCTCCGTCTTCGCGGCAAGGACCCCGTCGCGGTCGCCCATCCGCTGCAGGTGCACCTCGCCGATGGCAGTGATGACCGCGACGTCGGGTGGGAAGACCTCGCACAGGCTCTTGATCTCGCCGGGACCGTAGGTCCCCATCTCCGCGACGAAGACCTCCGTGCCGGGGACGAGTCCCTCGTTGACCGACCGCGACAGACCCATCGCGTTGTTGAACGAGGCCGGGCTCGCGAGCACCGTGTGGGATGCCGAGAGCAGGTGCGCGAGGTAGCTCTTGGTCGTCGTCTTGCCGTAGGACCCGGTGATGGCCACGACCGTGGGCCGCACCCGGGACACCCGCTCCCTCGCCTGCTCCAGGAACGTGCGGGACAGCCGCCT
>JBHEMB010000475.1:0-3035 GCA_046262855.1 Mycobacteriales bacterium
GATATGTCCCCGCGTCGAGTCCCCTCATCGTCTGCAGGGAGTCGTCGGTCATCGCGCCGCGCAGAGAGGACCACAGCAGTGCGCTGCCGATGGTGAGCTCGAGCAAGGTGGTCTGCAGCTCGGCTGCTTGCCGCGCGGTAAGTCCTAAGCCAGCGAGCAGAGCGCAGAGCCGCTCCGCGGTGTCGACGTCGAGGCCGGGCAGGTCAGCCCGTCGCGTGAGCGCCCACAGATCGGAGTAGCGCTCGTACATGCGGCGAGCACGAACGTAGTAGTCGACAATCTGGTCCTGCGCGGGCGCGTCCGAGAGCGGTAGCTGGGCTTCACGGCTGACCTGGTCGTACATCGCGGCGAGCAGCTCGTCCTTGCCTCGGATGTAGCTGTAGAGCGCCATGGGGTTGACCCCGAGCCGGGAACCGACGCTGCGGAAGGACACCGCCGCCAGCCCCTCGCCCGCCATCACATCAAGAGCGGCAGTGACCACCTGCTCGCGGCTCAGGCTCGGCGTCCGGCCGCGACGCGGTCGTGCAGGCTCCGTCATGTCTCTCCTCCAGGAAGGGGACTTGACAATCCGCTACGGCGTAGCGGATTGTCAAGTCTCTGCGAAAGAAGGAATTCCGGTGCGGGTCTTCATCTCGGTCGACATGGAGGGCGTCGCCGGTATCGCCACCTTGGACCAGACCGTGCGGGGTGGTTCCGGGTACCCGCGAGCCCAGGAGCTGATGACAGCCGAAGCCAACGCGGCCATCCGTGGCGCGTTCGCGGGCGGCGCCACCGAGGTCGTCGTCAACGACAGCCACGGCACGATGGACAACCTCCTGCACGGGCGCCTCGACAGGCGCGCTCGGGTCGTCTTCGGCGCTCCTGCGCCGTCCTGCATGGTCCGGGGCGTGGAGGCAGGCGATGCGGTTGCCCGCTTCATCGGCTACCACGCGCCGGCGAGCTGGCCGGGCACGCTGGCCCACACCTTCTCGGCTTCCTTCGCGGACCTGCGTGTGAACGGCGAGAGCAGCAGCGAAGCAGACGTGAACGCGCTGCTGTGCGGTGCGCGAGGTGTCCCGGTAGGCGTGCTCACCGGTGATGACGAGATCTGCCGACTCGCTGCCAAGTCCTTGCCTGATGTCCGGCTCGTGGAGACGAAGCGGTCGCACGGCTTCAGCGCGGTCGACAGCCTCCACCCCGCGGAAGCGGCGGACCTCATCGAGGCCGCCGTGTGCGATGCGGTCCGAGACGCAGGATCCCTGCCGCGTCCCGCACTGCCAGCACAACTGCGGGTCGAGGTGGACCTCATCACGCCGTTCCACGCGGACTTCGTGGCCTCGGTGCCGGGAACGCAACGCACCGGCCCCCTGACTGTCGCACTGGACCTAGGTGATGTGGATGAGCTGATGAGGGCTGTCACCACGTTCTACTTCCTCGCCACGCATGCCGCCGGCCAGCTCGCCCTCATCGCACAACGCCGATGAGCCATGCCCTTCCCGCAGCAGAACCAGGAGCCCGTCATGAGCAGCCCGATCTACGCGCCCTTTCGGCAGCTAGGAGCTGAGGTCGTGGTGTTCTCCGGGCTCGTCGGCCGCCAGGACGGCGTCGCCGCCGAGTCGCTCACCGCGCAGCTGGATCTCATCTTCGAGCAGCTCGATGTCCGGCTCGCTGCGGCGGACCTCACCCGAGGCGACGTCTGCAAGACCACCGTGTGGCTTGCGGACATGGCCGACTGGTCAGCCATGAACGTCCCCTACGAGGCCTACTTCGCCGGTGCGGAGCCCCCCGCTCGGAGTGCAGTCGGAGCACAGCTCATCCCGGGCTGTCTGGTCGAGCTGGAAGCGTGGGCCACCCGCACCCATGTGTGCGGTTCATCCCGGTGAACCACCGCATCGGACGCGGTTGTGCACGCGCGCCAATGCGCCAACCCGCCGCACCGAGAACCCTGAACCCATGAGCGGCGAGACCTGTGACGTTCTGGTCATCGGCGCCGGTATGGCCGGAGCGTCCGTGGCGGCGGCACTGGCCGAGCATGCACAGGTCGTGCTGGTCGAGGCGGAGACGGCGGTTCCCTTCCACACGACCGGTCGCTCGGCGGCGATGTACATGCCCAACTACGGCAGCGCCGTCGTGCGCAGGCTCACCGCCGAGAGCCTCCCCTTCTTCGCAACGCTCATCGAGGAGTGGGGAGCGCCCGCGCTCCTGAGCTCTCGCGACATCCTCTACGTCGGCGGGCCTGGATCAGCGGAAGCCGTGAGCGACCTGCGAAGCCTCGGCCTGGAAGAGTTGTCGCCTGGCGCCGCACTCAAGGCCTTCCCTGCGCTTCGCCCGGAGGCCATCCACGACGCGGTGCTCGACACGGGTGGCAGCGACATCGACGTACTGGCGATGCACGCGGCCTACCTGCGGGCCCTGCGACACCACCGCGGGACGGTTGTGCAAGGCAGCCGCGTAAAGTCGCTCGACGCTGAAGACGGCGGCTGGCGCGTCGACACCGACACGACGTCCTGGTCCTGCGGACACGTCGTCAACGCCGCCGGAGCGTGGGCCGACCAGATCGCGGATCTGGCCCGCCAACCCCCCCTCGGACTGCGACCAATGCTGCGATCCGCATTCATCGCACCCGTGCAACCACCCCCTGGGTTTCGCGACTGGCCGCTGGTCATGGACGCCGAAGAGCGGTGGTACGCGCGGCCTGAGGGAGACGCCTTGCTCGCCTCACCCGCAGACGAGACCCCCGTGTCCGCCTGCGACGCCCGCCCCGATGAGCTGGAGGTCGCCCGCGCCTTGGACGCGCTGCGCGAGGCGATGACCTTTCCCCTCCGCTCCGTCAGAACGGCATGGGCAGGCCTGCGCACCTTCACCCCCGACCGAACACCCGTCGTCGGCGAGTCACAACGAGGGAGCCGCTTCTGGTGGTGCGCGGGGCAGGGCGGGTACGGCATCCAATCGGCACCAGCCACCGCGGTCCTCACCGCAGACTTGGTGTTGGGCCGGCCGGTAGACACCGACCTGAGCACCGCGCTCAGCCCCAGCAGGTTCACGTCCTTCCAGGC
>JBHEMB010000476.1:0-10661 GCA_046262855.1 Mycobacteriales bacterium
GCTGCACGCGTTCAAGAAGGTCGACATGACGCAGTGGCACACCTACGGCGTGGAGTGGACCCCGACCCGGCTGCTGTTCACCGTCGACGGCGTGGGCTGGGCCAGCATGGGCGGCTCCGCAGTCCCGCACCAGACGATGACGCTCGCGATCCAGACGGCGGCGGTGGAGCCGGTCCCGCTCTCGACGCCCGAGGTGCGGATGTCCATCGCCGACGTCTACGTCTGGTCCTACCGGTAGTCCCCCGAGAGAGCGGGCCAGGTTCTGCCTGACTGTGCACTCCGCCCGCATGGGCTCAGGCTCAGGGGTGCACAGTCAGGCGTCTCGTGCAGGCAAGGCCTGCACGGTCAGGCGTCTCGTGCAGGCACTGCCGGCTCGGCCAGCCGCAGAGTGGCCGGGATCCCTGTGGCGGTGCTGCCGGGCGGCGCGTCCTGGACCAGGACGGCGTTCGCCCCGATCTGCGCGCCGTCGCCGACCTTGATGTCGCCGAGCAGCTTGGCGCCGGTGCCCACGAGCACGTCGTCGCCCACGACGGGCGGTCCGACCGTGCGCCCGTCGCTGGTGCCGCGGATGCCGAGCACCGCTCCGGTGTGGATGCGGAAGCGCTGCCCGACGCGTACGTCCCCGTGCAGCACGATGCCGCTCGGGTGGTAGACGACGAAGCCGGGGCCGACCTTGACGGTCGGCGGGATCTCGATGCCGTGCATCACCTGGTTGAGCCGGGCGGCGACGTAGGCAAGCGGTACCAGGTGCCATCGGTAGAGCGCCCGCTCGCAGCGGTACACCCAGACCGCGGTGGCGCCTGGCCGGGCCAGCAGGTAGCCGAGGCACAGCGCGAGGGTGCGGGGGGACCGGCTCCAGGAGTGTCCCTCCCGGGTGAGCATGTAGCGGAAGTCGGCCCGGACGTTCGGCAGCAGCTTGGCTGCGCGGGCAGGCATGGGTCCCGGCATCCGGGCTCAGCGCACCCTCGTGTCCGACACCCGTCGGAGACTACAGAAGGAGCAGCTACCCGACGTAGGAGTAGGTGACCGCCCAGTCGATCTGCATGTCCACCTTCGCGGGCGTCGTGGCGTTGGGGCAGGTCGCGCCGTCCCAGCTGCCACAGGTACCCGCCTGGGTCTGGATCGCCAGGTTCATGGGGGTGTGCGGCACGGCCGCTCCGGTCACGGTGGCCCAGGGACGCCCGTTGAGCGTGTACACCAGCTTGCGCGGGCTCCACTCGACACCCAGCGTGTTCCACGTCGAGAAGTCGCCGCTGAGCGACTTCTGGATCTGGCTGTTGCTCGCGCCGTAGTGCAGCGTGCCGGTGGACCGGCTGCGGTCGCCGCCACCGTCCTCGGCGAAGTCGATCTCGCCGTCGACCGGCCAGCGCTCGGAGGTCGGCCAGAGCAGGGCGGCGTACTTCAGGCCGTGCCCCTTGTCGATGCGGAACCGGACCTCGTACTTGCCGTAGGTCTGCTGCCCGACCTCGCGGCTGTGGGCCATGACGCCGCCGGTGACGTAGCGCGCGCCCTCGCGGTAGCCGGCGAGGGTGAGCACACCGTTGCGCACGTAGGCGTGGCTGTGCTTCCAGTACCCGTTCGGCTCGCCGCCGGGCTGACCCTCGTAGCTGTCCCAGCCTGCGGGCAGCGACGTCCCGGCGAAGTCGACGGCGCTCTTCAGCCGCCAGTGCGTCAAGGAGCTCTTCGGCATCGCGAGGCCGCTCGGGCCGGCGGGGCGTGGCGCCGGCGCGTGCAGCAGCCGGGTAGCGCTGAGCCGGGTGGGCGCAGCCGGGACCGCCAGGGTGGTCTTCGTGGCGCCGCTCTCGGCTGGCGCCGCGGTCTGGCTGAGGACGCGGGTCACGGGCTGCGTGCCCGTGGTCGCGATCACCGCGTCGGCGGGAAAGATCGGGCCGGACGCCGCCAGCGACAGCGTGAGCAAGGAGGTCACTCCCACCGAGCGAAGCAGCGAGATCCGCACTGGTGACCATCCCCGAGCTCACGGGGACGATCGGCTTCGGTAGCCCGGCTGGGTCGATGACCTCCGTGGCTTTGCGTCCCCGCCTCACAGCGGGTTTGCCGTTTCGAACGACGCCTCTGGACGTGCTGTCCCTAGGGGTCTCGACGGTTACTCAGAGTTCTTGAGTGGGCCAACAAGGTGACACTGCGTGACCTTCGGCACCGCGAAGGGTGCCAGAACGGCCGAAAGGCCGGTCCCCAGGCGGGACCGGCCAGATCAGGCGCAGCGGCTAGCGGGTTTCCTTGTGCTCGGTGTGCTTGCGGCAGTTCGGGCAGAACTTGGCCAGCTCGAGCCGGTCGGGGTCGTTGCGCCGGTTCTTCTTGGTGATGTAGTTGCGGTGCTTGCAGTCCTGGCACGCCAGCGTGATCTTCGGGCGGACATCGGTGGCGGCCATGCGATGGTGCCTGCACTTTCCTCAGGAGGACGAGAACGAACACCCAGGCTAGCGGAAGCGCTGGCCGGGAGCTGTAGCGATGACCGGACTTGAACCGGTGACACAACGATTATGAGTCGTTTGCTCTACCGACTGAGCTACACCGCCAAGGTGGACTGAGAGCCCCTTTACGGAATCGAACCGTAGACCTTCTCCTTACCATGGAGACGCTCTGCCGACTGAGCTAAAGGGGCCGGCGAACCGCGGACGAGCGTACACGTTCCGCCGCTGGGCCTGCCGGTCCGCTCACGAGCTCCGCGTAGGTGCCGGCGACGCGCTGGGCTTCGGGGCCGGCGCCGTGGACAGCCGCGCGTGCCGCTCGACCTCGACGGGGCTCAGCGCCCGACGGTAGAACGCCACCTCACCGAGGCTGGCGCCGTCCAGCGGACCCTGGAACCCGGAGCCGGAGCCACCCAGGCCCAGCGGGCCCAGCTGGCGGAAGAGCTTGGTGCCTCTGAGCACGCCGGACTGGAACAGGGTCCCGTTCGCGTAGCAGCTGACCCGGCCCGCCGCGTAGACGATCGCCCAGTGCGTCCAGACGCCGACGGCGGCGGGACCCTTGGGGTGACACCCGCCCAGGTAGTGGTTCAGGTGCCAGAACTCCACGCCGAAGCGGCACGGGCTGACCGCGAACTGCTTCGGGAAGTGCAGCAGCTCGAAGCCCTCCCTGCCGGTCGAGGCCAGGCTGGTCGTCCCCAGCACCCGACCCCACGCGCTGACGCAGCTGTCCGCCCGCAGGTCGAGCTCGATGCTGAAGGTGTCGGAGCTCGTGAGCCCCGTCGTGACGGGCGTCACGACGCGGCCGCTGCGGAGGAACCGCGCGGCGGGGGCCCCTTCCGGACCGGTGGTCTCGGCGATGGTGCCGCCGATGACCGTGCCGGCCGCTCTGCCGTCGGTCAGGTCGGCGACCTCGTCGCGCGCGGACAGCCCGGTCGCGTCGCGGAAGGACCAGAGCGCCGCCGCCCCGTCCGCCACGACGGCCTTCTCGTACAGCGAGGAGGGGGACAGCGGGGGCGCGGCCGGGGACTTGTGCTCCTTGCCGGAGCACCCGCTGAGCGCGAGGACGAGGGCGAGCGCAGCACCCAGCGCTGCGCTGGCGCGACCCTGCCCCATGAGAGTCCCCCCGTCACGCCGGGGCGGCGACGCCCCCGACGAGCCACTACACACAGTCAAGCCAGATCACACACGGTATCGCCCTTTTCGAGTGCCAGACAATGTCTACTCCACTGCCCACGGCGGTCGGGGCAGAAGCGCCGAACGGACGTCGGATCGCGCCCCGTGAGCGTGCTGGAGGCGCGGCGAGCGGGCCCCGCTGTGGGAAGATGACGCCAGCGGCCGTCGCTCTCCGGGGCGCTCGCCTGCCCCCGCGCTGCACCCCGCAGAGAGGAGCACCCTCCCTTGGCCGCGTCGCCGCGCGCCCCGCGCTCCGCCCCTGAGGAGCCCGACGTCCTGCCGCTCGTGACGCCGACGCAGCGCTCGCGGCTGGGCACCGGCGTCGCCGCGGTGGGCATCCTCGCGGTGATCCTGGTGGCAGCGGACGCGGCCCCTACCGTCCGTGCTCCTGTCGTGCTGCTCGCCGCGCTCCTGCTGCCCGGCTATCCCTTCGTCGCCCGGCTCCGCCTCGACCTCCCGACCCTGCTGGCGGTGGACGTCTGCACCAGCCTGGCCGTGGAAGCCGGCCTGGTGCTGCTGGCGGTCGAGCTCAGGCTGTGGCACCCGGAAGTCATCGGGCTCGCTCTTGCCTGCTTCGGCGTCGGCGGCACGTTCGTGACGCTGACAGCCATCCGGCACGACGAGGCCCGGCACCTGACGTGACGGCGACGTCGTCGCGGGTCCCCCGCCGCAGCACGCCACCCGAGCGGGTCCCCGCGCGGACCACCCGCCGGCTGGACGCGTGGTTGCTGCCGCCCGTGGTCGGCTTGGGGCTCTGGATCGCCACCATCACGACGATGCACCCCGGGGACCTGGGGCCGTGGGGCCTGCTGACCGAGTTCCCACCGACGTACTGGCTCGCCGTGCCCGGTGTCCTGCTCAGCGCGGTCCTGCTGACCCAGCGCCCGCGCATCAAGGACCTGGCGCTGCTCGCCCACACCGGTGTCCTGGTCCTGCTGCTCTACGCGACCGCACCCGCGATCGAGCCGGTGCCGCGTGGGACGTCGGTCTACAAGCACGTCGGGATCGTCGAGTACATCGAGCGCTACGGAAGCGTCGACGCCCGCATCGACATCTACCACCGCTGGCCGGGCTTCTTCTCGCTGGCCGCGTGGTTCTCTGAGCTCGCCGGGCGCCCGAACCCGACGAGCTACGCCGCCTGGGCGGAGCCGTTCTTCGCCGTGGTCGACGCCCTGCTGGTGTGGTGCTGCGTGCAGGCCGTCACCCGCTCGCGGCGCGCCGCCTGGCTGGCCACGCTGCTGTTCACGGCGGGCAACTGGATCGGTCAGGGGTACTTCTCGCCGCAAGCCTTCGGCTACGTCCTCATGCTCGGCATCCTGCTGCTGGTCCTCGTCTCGCTGCAGGGCGCGTCGAACGGCTTCGGTCGCTGGGTAGAAGCGCGGGTACGGCGGATCGCGCGGGTCCGGGTCCCGACCCGTGACGAGGGGCCGTTCCAGGCGTCCGGTTACCGGCTGCGGATCGCAGCGCTCGTGCTGCTGATGGACATCGTGCTGGCGGCCACCCACCAGCTGACGCCGTACGTGCTGCTGTTGCAACTGACGGCGCTCGCCCTGACCGGGTACCTCCGGCCGTGGTGGCTGGCCCTCGGTGCCGGCGTCATGACCATCGGGTACCTGCTGCCGAACCTCAGCTACGTCATCAACACGTTCGGTCTGCTGTCGGCCACCGACCCGCTGGCCAACGCCACCCAGAAGAACGTCGACGGGACGCCGATCTTCGAGGCGCAGTTCGTCACGGTCGTCGCCGGCCTCTCGTTCGTGAGCGTCTTCGTGCTCGCGCTCATCGGCATCGTCCGACGGGCGCGCACCGGTCACCTGCGCAGCGCTGTCGTCGTCGGCATCCTCGCCTTCGCCTCGCCCGCCATGCTCGCGGGTCAGAGCTACGGCGGCGAGGCCCGGCTGCGGGTCATGCTCTACGCGCTGCCGTGGGCCTGCGCCGGCGCCTGCTGGGCGCTCTCCCCGACGAACGCCCGGCGGGTCGGCGCCGCCGTGTGGGCGCCGATCGCGGCCGCCGGCTGGTTCGTCTTCGCGTTCATCGTGTTCTTCTTCGGCCACGAGGACCTGACCATGCTCTCGCCCGGGGAGATCGGCGCGGCGGCCTTCCTGTCGGACCCGTCGAAGGTGCAGCCGGACTCCGTCGTGCTGCTGGTCGCGCCGAACTTCCCGGACCGTTACGGACCGCTGTACTTCCGCGCCGGCATCTCGATCCCGGCACTGTCGTTCGACCGCTTCGGAGTGACGCACCCGCTGCTGTTCCCGAGCCAGAGCGACGTGGACTTCGCCGCCCAGAAGATCCGCGGTGACGAGGGCACGAACAACGGCTACCTGGTGTTCACCCGCGGGTCGGAGCACTGGGCGCGCGACTACCAGCTGTACCCGAAGTACGCCCTGCGGGCCTTCGAGGGCGAGGTGGCCCGGTCCACGCGGTTCCGGCTGGTCTACGAGCGCCCGACGGCTCGGGTCTACGAGCTTGTCCGGTGAACCGCCGGCGATGACAGAGCTTCCCGGAGAGGTCGACCTCGGGCGCGCGGCGGCCCGGGGCGGCATGTGGAGCGTCGGTGGCGAGGCGAGCAGCCGGGTGTCGCAGTTCGTCGTCTTCTTCACCCTCGCCGGCTTCCTGTCACCCGCCGAGTTCGGGCTGGCCGCCATCGCGTTCTTCAGCGTGCAGATCGCCAACTCGCTGACGTACGCGGGCCTGGGCCAGGCGGTGCAGGTGCTGGGACGAGACGAGCGGCGCGATCGCACGGCCGTGGGCATGGCGCTCGCGTTCGGGCTCTGCGGGTCGGCAGTCCTCGCGGTGCTCGCGGGGCCGTTGTGCGACGCCCTCGACGCCCCTGGGGCCGTCGGTCTGGTCCGGGTGGTCGGGCTCTCCATCCCGCTGGCGCAAGCCGGCGAGGTGCTGGCGGCGCTGCTGGCGCGCGACCTGCAGTTCCGTACGACGGGGACGGCCGTCGTTGTCGGCGCCGCCACGTCGGCGGCGGTCTCACTGGCCCTCGCGGCCGCCGGCGTGGGGCCGTTCGCCCTGATCGCGCAGGCGCTGCTCCAGCACGGGGTCCGCATGCTGTGGCTCATCGGCGCTCGGCCCAGCAACTTCCGGCCGCTGCTGGTGTGGTCGAAGGTCCGGGAGATCTGGCGCATCGGCCGGGAGCTGCTGGTCGCGAGCCTGTTCGAGACCTCGGCCGGCAACGTCGACAACATCACCGTCAGCGCGATCGCGGGGGCCGCGGCCCTGGGCGCCTACGGCGTGGGCTTCAACCTCACGGCCCTGCCGATGTTCGTCGTGGGCATCGCCGTCAGCCGCGTCGCGCTGCCGGTCTACGGCCGGCTCCGCGAGCGATCGGAGAGCGTCGGACCTGCCTTCCTCCAAGCGATCGAGGTCACCACCTGGCTGACCGCGTTGCCCCTCGGGTTCCTGGCAGTCGCGGGACCCGAGGCGCTCGAGGTGGTCTTCGGCCCGAAGTGGTCGGCGCTCGACCAGGCGCTGCGGCTGCTCGCGCTGCACGGCTGGCTGCGGGCGACGGAGACCGCCTCGACCGCTGTGCTGGTCGGCGTCGGGCAGGCGGCGACGACCCGCCGGGTCCAGCAGTGGCAGCTCGTGCTGGCCGCCGCCCTGCTCGTCCCTCTCGTCGAGTGGAAGGGCCCGCTCGGGGCAGCGCTGGCGATCGTCCTCGCGGTGACGGTCGGTACGACGTACAGCCTGGCGCACTCGACCCGGCACACCGGGACGCGGCGGCTCGCTGTGCTTGCGAGGCTCGTGGAGGGCGGCGCGGCCGGTGTCGCCGGCGGCGCGGCCGGACTGCTGGTGATGCGGCACCTGAGCGGCTTCGGCGGGCTGGCCCTCGCGATGCTGCTCGCGGTGGTGACCTGGACGGCGTGTCTAGCGCTGCTGCGCAGACCCACCATCACGATGGCACTCAGGGTGTTTCGCAAGGCCGACTGAGCCAGCTGGTGCGCGGTGGTCGATGGGGGGCCAGCCGTGACGGCTTCTGCTTGACCGCGAGATCGAACCAGTCGGCGCCGGAACAGGGCCACGAAAACTCCGTGGCTTCAGCCGCGCGGCGCTTCGGAGTCGGCCCCTGCCACGGTGCGACGGGGCTTGCCGTGATCACCGTGCCAGTCGAGCATGAGCAGGCACGCGTCGTCGGCGAGCACTCCACCGCTCGCCGCGATGACCAGGTCCGCGAGGGCGCGGGTGGCCTCGCGCGGATGCAGGTGCCGGGTCTGGCGAATGTGGACCTTCAGGTCAAGGCTGGCCGCGGCCCGTTCCAGCATCCCGTCCGTCACCACGACGACGCGGTCTTCCACCGCCAGGTGCACGGTGGTGCTGCGGTAGGTGGCATGTTCGAACAGCCCGAGTGGCAGGTCCGCCGGCAAGTCCAACGCGGTGACCTGGTCGTCGCGGGCCAGAAACGGCGGGGCGTGGCCGGCGTTGACGAGGTCGAGCCCGCCGCTGCGCAGGTCGAGCCGGCCGAGCAACGCGGTCGCGAAGTGCTCCCCGTCGGGACCGCAGCCGTTCGCCAGCAGTGCGTCGTTGGCGGTCGCGGCCTGCTCGAGCAGGGTCGCCCCCTGCCGGCGGCTGTTGCGGAGGCTACCGACACACAGCGTCGCGGTCAGAGCGCTGTTGACGCCGTGGCCGACCGCGTCCGTCACGGACAAGTGCAGCCGGTCGCGTCCGAGGCTGTAGTCGAAGGTGTCGCCGCCGATCGTCTCGGCCGGCTCGAGCCAAGCCGCGAGGGTAAAAGAGCCCGCCTCACAGGTGTACGCCGCCGGCAGCAGCCGCCGCTGGATCTCGGCCGAGAGGCTGAATGGAGTGCTGCGCTGGCCCCATTCGTACAGGTCGGTGTGCCGCCGGCTGGCGATGAGCACGTAGCCGAGGACGAACGCGGTCCGCCGCACCTCATCGACGACGGCCGGCGACGGCTCCACGGGGACGGAAAGCTCAAGGAGACCGAGGGCCTCGCCTCGTTCAGTCACCGGGGCGAGCACCGTCCACGACGACCCCCCGTCCGGCGACAGGACCTGCACCTGCTGGGTGCGCAGTGCCTGCTCGGCCGGTCCGCCGTCGAACGGCAGTACGGTGCCCCGCTCGTCGTCATCGCGCCGAGCATCGGACCCTTGGGCGCCCCTCGAAGCGACGTGGGCCAGCCGGACAAGCGCACGCCCGGAGAGGTCCGCGATAAGCAAGGACACCGACGTCGCACCGAGGGCCCGCCCAAGGTCACGAGTGACGGCCTCGACCGCCTGCACGGGACTAGCATCCTCAGCCGCGTCGAGCAGCTGGCGCAAGGAACGGTCGGATCCCGCCGGCTGCGTCATAGCACGAGGCTACGGTCAGGCCGTCCGCCGGTGCACGGCTTCATGACGCCCTTGGATACCCACCAACGCACTGGTCGATCGCTCGTGGCCCATTCGAGGGCTTGAAATGGCCGAACGCACGTGGGGCACCTACCTGCTCAACGAGATGCCGATGGTCGCTGCTCGAGGCCGAGGTCAGAGGCACGGCCGTTGACGTGTCGAAGCTCGTCGCCCCGAACGTGACGCCAGCGGTGACCGCTGCTGCCGCGGGCCGACCCGGGCCCGCGTAGCCGCCTGGGGACGCTGGCCACGGACGGCACGAAGGCCCCTTCCCCGGGAGTGAACTCCCAGGCCAGGGGCCTTGTGGCGGGTGAAGGGTTCGAACCTTCGTAGGCTGTGCCGACGGATTTACAGTCCGCTCCCATTGACCACTCGGGCAACCCGCCAACGGTGTGCGCGAAAGACGATAGCAAGGAGCTCAACGTGGCCGACCCGTCGTTCGACATCGTCAGCAAGGTCGACCGGCAGGAGGTCGACAACGCCCTCAACCAGACGGCGAAGGAGGCCGCCACCCGCTACGACTTCAAGGGCACTGGAGCCGAGATCGCCTGGTCGGGCGAGTCCATCGTCATCAAGGCCTCGGCGGAGGAGCGGTGCGCGGCGCTGCTGGACGTCTTCAAGGAGAAGCTCGTGAAGCGGCAGATCTCCCTCAAGACGCTCGAGGCGGGCGAGCCTCAGCAGTCCGGCAAGGAGTACCGCATCACGGCCAAGGTCGCCGAGGGCATCAGCCAGGACAACGCCAAGAAGGTGAGCAAGATCATCCGGGACGAGGGCCCAAAGGGCGTGCAGGCCCAGATCCAGGGCGACCAGCTGCGCGTCTCCGCCAAGAAGAAGGACGACCTGCAGGCCGTCATCGCGCTGGTCAAGGGCAAGGACCTGGACTTCGCCGTCCAGTTCACCAACTACCGCTAACCCCTCCCCCTCCCCGCATGAAACCGCCGCCCAAAATCCGCAGCGCAGTATCCATTCACGGCGGGGAGGGCGGGGCGAACGCGCGAGACCGGCGCCTCTGGGGGGAGCAGAGGCGCCGGCCGTCTCGTCGGGCCCGTCGGGGATGCGGGCCGGGCGAGAGATCAGCTGAGCCGGGAGCCCGCCATCTCCTCCAGCCGCCGGATGCGGTCCGCCATCGGCGGGTGGGTGCTGAACAGGTTGCCGACGCCCTTGCCACGGAACGGGTTGGCGATCATCAGCGAGCTGGTCGGCGCGAGCCGCGGGTCCTGCGGCAGCGGCCGTGCAGCGACCCCGAGCTCGAGCTTGCGGAGCGCGCTGGCCAGTGCCAGCGGGTCGCCGGAGACCTCCGCGCCGGTCGCGTCCGCCTGGTACTCGCGGCTGCGGCTGATCGCCATCTGGATGACGCCCGCGGCCACGGGGCCCAGGAATGCGAACAGCAGCGCGCCGCCCCCGTTGTCGTCCTCGTCGCGGCCGCCGAACATGCCGGCGAACATCGCCATGTTCGCGAGGAAGCTGATGGCGCTGGCAACCGTCGCGGCCACGGAGCTGATGAGGATGTCGCGGTTCGTGACGTGCCCGAGCTCGTGGCCGAGCACCGCGCGCAGCTCCTCATCGGTGAGCGTCTCGAGCATCCCCGAGTTCACGACGACGAACGGCTTGTCGAACCCCACCGCCATCGCGTTCACGATCGGCGTCTGGGTGACGTAGAGCTCGGGGCGCTCGGGCCAGTCCATGGTCTCGAGCACTTCGGTCC
>JBHEMB010000477.1:0-5685 GCA_046262855.1 Mycobacteriales bacterium
ATGTACCAGTCCGGCTGCGAGCCGGCCGACACCTGCGACGGGTCGTAGGGGCCGTAGAGCCAGATCGGGTTGATCTGGGCGAGGCCGCCGAGGGCGGTCATCACTCCGAACACCAGGAAGAAGAAGCCACCGGCCTTGGCGGAGTACGCCGGGTAGACCTTCGAGCCGACCACGTTGTGCTCGGTGCGGCCGGGGCCGGCGAACTGGGTGTGCTTCTGGTACCAGACCAGGGCCAGGTGTGCGCCGATGAGCGCCAGGATGATGCCCGGCACCAGCAGGATGTGGATGGGGTACAGCCGCTCGATGATGTGGCCGCCGGGGTACTCGCCGCCGAACACCAGGAACTGCGCCCAGGTGCCGATGACGGGGATGGACAGCGCGATCGACGCGGCGATGCGAAGACCGGTGCCGGAGAGCAGGTCGTCCGGGAGCGAGTAGCCGGCGAAGCCCTCGACCAGCCCGAGGGTGAGCAGGCCGACACCGAGGATCCAGTTGAGCTCACGCGGCTTGCGGAAGGCGCCGGTGAAGTAGACGCGCATCAGGTGCACGACGATCGCGGCCATGAACAGCAGGGCTGCCCAGTGGTGGATCTGCCGCATGATCAGGCCACCGCGGACGTCGAAGCTGATGTCCAGCGTCGAGGCGTAGGCGGCGGACATCGGGATGCCCTTGAGCGGCGTGTAGGAGCCGTTGTAGATGACCTCGCGGCTGCTGCCGTCGAAGAACAGCGTCAGGTAGGTGCCGGTCAGCAGCAGCACGATGAAGCTGTAGAGCGCGACCTCGCCCAGCATGAACGACCAGTGGTCCGGGAAGACCTTGTTGAGGCTGCGCTTGAGGAAGTTGGAGGTCCCGAGCCGGTCGTCGACCCAGACCGCTACGCCCTCTGCGGGGTTCTGCTTGGCCATCAGGCGCTCCCCGTCTCCTTGTAGGTGGGCTCCTTGTAGTGGGGCTTGCGCTCCCAGTAGCTCGGACCCACTGGCTCGTTGAAGTCGTCTCGTGCCACGAAGTATCCGTCCGCGTCCACGGTGATCGCCAGTTGTGGCAGGTTGCGGGCCGCCGGCCCGAAGAGCACCTTGGCGCCGCGGGCGGCGTCGAAGGTCGACTGGTGGCACGGGCAGAACAGGTGGTGGGTCTGCTGCTCGTACAGCTTGACGGGGCACCCCAGGTGCGTGCAGATCACCGAGTAGACGATGTGGCCCTCGTACACCCAGTTCTCCCGGCCCTTCTCGGGGACGAGCTGGTCGGGGCGCATCCGGATGAGCAGGGCTGCGGAGTCGGCCATCCGACGGCCGCCGGGGACGTCGGGGAACACCGACTTCACGCCTCCCACCTCGAGGTCACCGACCTTGACGGGCCGGCCGAGCTCGTCGAGCAGCTTCGACCCGCGCTTCCAGCCGGTCTTGGCCAGCGCCCGCTCCTTGTGCTGGAAGTGGCCGAGGCCGAACAGCAGCGGGAGGGGCAGGACGGCGAGGGCCGCCTGCGAGAGCAGGAAGCTGCGGCGCAGGATCGGGTGCTTCATGAGCCCCGACTCC
Source organism: Mycobacteriales bacterium (assembly GCA_046262855.1). Lineage (GTDB taxonomy): Bacteria > Actinomycetota > Actinomycetes > Mycobacteriales > SCTD01 > RYN-111. The sequence continues at coordinate 1,533 of JBHEMB010000477.1, forward strand.
TCCGCGCCCTGCTTCAACGTGGCGGCGGCGCTGGCCCGGTCCTCGGGGTCGGAGTTGAGGTGGTGGCGCTCCTGCACCGTCTCCTCGTCGACCATCAGCGTCTTGGCCCAGAGCACGGCTCCGGCACCGATCCCGACGAGGGCCAGCGTCATGAAGACGCCCAGCAGCGGCGTGAACCACTGGTAGCCGTCCTCGCCGTACTTGTAGGGCCAGGCGATGAACGTGACGATGAAGCCGACGGCGCCGACGGCCGCGAGCAGGAACAGTGCCGACACGGCGAGCTCAGCGCCCTTGGTGTCGTGGTGCGCGCCCTCGTGGCTGATGGCCACGGGCGGTGACTCGTTGCCGCCTGAGGCGGAGCGGGTGTCGGTCTGCTCGAAGCCCGGAGCGGAGTCCTCGGGCTCAGGCGATGACTTGAGGCGGTCGCGGATTGAACTCATGCTCGTGCACCGATCCAGAGCGTGGCGATGATGGTGAGGCCGATCCCGACCAGGAAGATCACCAGGCCCTCGGGGATGGGTCCGTAGTGGCCCAGGGCAGCGCCGCCCGGGTCCTTGTTCTCCGCGGTGATGAACCGCACGTACTTGACGATGTCCTTCTTCTCCTGCGGCGTGAGGGTGTTGTCGCTGAACCGCGGCATGTTCTCCGGGCCGGACTGCATGGCGGTGTAGATGACGCGCGCGTCCGCCTCCTTGAGCGCGGGGGCGTACTTCGACCGGGTCAGCGCTCCGCCGGCACCGGCGAAGTTGTGGCAGCTGGAGCAGTTCGTGCGGAAAAGGTCACCGCCGAGCGCGAGGTCACCGTCGCTGTAGTCGACGTCGGCGGGGGCCTTCGGGCCGCCGCCCTTGGACTGGATGTAGGCGGCCAGCTGGTCGATCTGGGTGCGGTCGTACTTGACCTTCTTGCGCGGCGCCTGGGCCGCCCCGTTCGCCAGCGGCATCCGGCCGGACTCGACCTGGAACACCACGGCGGCGGAGCCCACGCCGATGAGCGACGGGCCGGTGAGGCCCTCGTTGTTGAGGCCGTGGCAGGTGGAGCAGCCCTGGAGGTACAGCTGCCGACCCTCCGTCACGGCCATCGACTGGTTGGTCGAGTCGTCGGCCTTGCTCTTCGGGCTCATGAAGGCGGTGTAGAGGCCACCGACCATCACCAGCGCCAGCAGGACGACCACGTAGTTGGAGACGCGCGAGCGCACGGACGTGGTCCTCACTTGATCAGGTAGATGGTCGCGAACAGGCCGATCCAGACCACGTCGACGAAGTGCCAGTAGTACGACACGACGATCGCCGAGGTGGCCTTCTCAGGCGTGTACCGCCCGACCGTCGACCGCAGCAGCACGAAGACGAACGCGACCAGACCCCCGATGACGTGCAGGCCGTGGAAGCCCTCGGTCAGGTAGAACATCGAGCCGTAGCCGTCGCTGTGGATGGTGTTGCCCTCCCCGTACTGCTGCCGGAACTCGTTGGCCTGCCCGAGCACGAAGGCCAGTCCCATCACGAAGGTGATGAAGAACCACAGCCGCATGCCGTGCACGTCGCCCGCCTCGGCCTTGAACACCCCCCACTGGCAGGTGGCGGAAGACAGCACCAGGATCACCGTGAAGAACAGCGAGTACGGGATGTTGAGTTCCACGTGCTCCGGCGGCCAGTTGGCGTGGCCGGTGGTCGAGCGGATCGTGAAGTACATCGCGAACAGCGCCGCGAAGAACATCAGCTCCGACGACAGCCACACGATGGTGCCGACAGACACCATGTTCGGCCGGGTGAGCGTGTGCCCAGCGGGCCTGGGGGCCGCGTGAGCTGTGGCAGAGGCAGTTGTCACGCGGGCATTCTGGCAGGGTCTGGCCCCGGCTTCCACGCGGGGGTGCCCGGCGCGTCGCGGGCTTACTGTGGGCCGGTGGCACCAGCCCCCTTCGGCCCGGCGACCCTGTTCACGGACGCGCGCTTTCCCGCCGTACCGACCGCTGTGATCGCCCTCACCACGGTCCTCTACCTGTACGGCGTGCAGCGGCTGCGCGCGAGGGGCGACGGGTGGTCGTGGGCGCGGGTCGCGGCGTGGCTCGCGGGGGAGCTCGTGCTCGTCGTGGCGCTGTGCTCGGGGCTGGAGGCCTACGACGCGACGCTGTTCGGCGTCCACATGGTCCAGCACATGCTGCTCGCCATGGTCGCGCCGGTGTTCCTGGCGCTCGGGGCACCGGTGACGCTGGCCTTGCGCACCATGCCGAAGCGCGGACGGGCGACGTTGTTGAGCGTCCTGCACTCACGTCTGGCCCGGGTGGTGACCTTCCCGGCCATCCCGTGGCTGCTGTTCGTCGGGTCGCCCTTCGCCCTCTACTTCTCCGGCTGGTACGACGCCACGCTGGACAATCAGGCCCTGCATGACCTGCTGCATGCGCACTTCGTGCTGATGGGGTGCCTGTTCTTCTGGCCGATCATCGGCGTGGACCCCATCCCCGGGAAGGTCAGCCACCCCTTCCGGGTGCTCATGCTGTTCGCCACGATGCCGTTCCACGCCTTCCTCGGCGTCGCGATCATGACGGTCGACGAGTCGGGCAAGGGGCTGCTGGCACCTGAGCACTACCTGCCGCTGGTCGGGCGGGCGGACGCGGTGTTCCAGCAGCAGGTGGGCGGCGGACTCATCTGGGCGTCCGGCGACCTTGTCGGGCTGCTGTTCATCGGCGTCGCCGTCGTCCAGTGGATGCAGGCCTCCGATCGCGAGGCCGCACGGGAAGACCGCCGGTTGGACCGCCTCGAGGCGGCACAGAACCTCCCTTGACCAAGGGGTCGCCGGATTTCTAGCGTTCCGTGTCCCCTCAGGCACGGAGGCCGCCATGTCCAAGCGATCGACGGACCGCACCACTCGTCCGCACCGCGCATGCGCGGTCTGCGGCGCCAAGCTGTCGTCGTACAACGACAACGAGACCTGCTGGGCGCACACGGTGGAGCTGCCCTGGAAGGGTCCGAACACCAAGCCTCGGTAGGCTGCCCGCATGCCCCAGGTCCTGGTCTACAGCGACGACCCTGCCTTCCGCGACGCCGTCCGGCTGGCCGTCGGGCGTCGGCCTTCGCCGGACCTGGAGCGGGTCGAGTTCGTCGAGGCCGCCACCGGTGCGGCCCTGCTCGCGGCCGTGGACGCGGGTGGCATCGACGTGGTCGTCATCGACGGCGAGGCGCGACCCACGGGTGGCTTCGGGCTCGCCAAGCAGATCAAGGACGAGCTCGACGACTGCCCGCCCGTCCTGGTGATGGTCGCGCGCAAGGACGACACCTGGCTGGCCAACTGGTCGCTCGCCGACGCCGTGCTGCCGCTGCCGGTCGACGCACCGGCGACCCTCGACGCCGTCGTCGGCTTGCTGAAGCACCGCGAGCAGGCGCTGCCGGTGCGCCGCGCGGCTGCCCTGTAGCGCGGTGAGCCACCCGGCGGAGCGAAGCTGGCCGGAGCTGCTCTCGACGCTGCTCCGCGGCGAGTCGCTAGGGCGTGACGACACGGCCTGGGCGATGCGCGAGGTCATGAACGGCGACGCCACGCCGGCGCAGACGGCCGGCTTCGTCATCGCGCTGCGGGCCAAGCTGGAGACCCCCGAGGAGGTCGCGGGCTTCGTCGACACGATGCTCGGCTTCGCGGCACCCGTGGCGGTGCCGGTCCGGGTGGTCGACACCTGCGGCACCGGTGGCGACCGGGCGCACACCGTCAACATCTCGACGATGGCCGCGCTCGTCGTGGCGGGCGCCGGTGCGCCGGTGGCCAAGCACGGCAACCGCGCCGCGTCGTCCCAGTGCGGGTCGGCGGACGTGCTCGAGGCGCTCGGGGTGAAGGTGGACCTGCGGCCGTCCGCGATCGCGGACTGCCTCGCCGGGGCGGGCATCGCCTTCTGCTTCGCGCCGGTGTTCCACCCCGCGATGCGGCACACCGCGGTTCCCCGGCGCGACCTCGGCGTGCCGACCGTGTTCAACCTGCTCGGGCCGCTCACGAACCCGACGCGACCGGCGGCCCAGGCGGTGGGTGTCTCCGACGAGCGACTGGCGCCTGTCATGGCAGGGGTGCTCGCGACGCGCGGCACCGACGCGCTGGTCTTCCGCGGCGACGACGGGCTGGATGAGCTGACGACGACCGGACCCTCGACGGTGTGGACGGTGACGGGCGGATCGGTGAC
>JBHEMB010000478.1:0-3821 GCA_046262855.1 Mycobacteriales bacterium
GGCCGACACCGCTCTTCGTACGGCGGACTCCGGCTACCTCACGCGTCGGCTGGTCGACGTGTCGCAGGACGTCATCATCCGCGAGGAGGACTGCGGCACCGAGCGCGGCGTCGTGATGAGCATCGGTACGGCGAACGCCGAGGGCACCGTCGTCAAGGCGGCCAACGTCGAGACGTCCGTCTACGCGCGGACCCTGGCTGCGGACGTCGAGAAGGGCGGCAAGGTCGTGCTGGCGTCCGGCGCCGACCTGGGAGACGTCAACATCCAGGCGCTCATCGAGGCCGGTGTCACCGAGGTCAAGGTCCGCTGCGTGCTGACCTGCGACTCCAAGGTCGGCACCTGTGCCGCCTGCTACGGCCGCTCGCTGGCCACCGGCAAGGCGGTCGACGTGGGCGAGGCCTGCGGCATCATCGCGGCGCAGTCCATCGGCGAGCCGGGCACCCAGCTCACGATGCGCACCTTCCACACCGGTGGTGTGGCCGGTGACGACATCACGCAGGGTCTGCCCCGTGTCGTCGAGCTGTTCGAGGCCCGCACCCCGAAGGGTGTTGCTCCGATCAGCGAGGTCGAGGGCCGGATCCGCATCGATGACACCGACAAGACCCGCAAGGTCGTCGTGGTCCCCGATGACGGCAGCGAGGAGATCGCCTACCCGGTCTCCAAGCGCGCGCGGCTCAACTACGCCGACGGCGACCACATCAGCGTGGGCGACCAGCTCCACGCCGGTGCCGTCAACCCCCACGAGGTGCTCCGCATCCTCGGCCCGCGCGCGGTGCAGCTGCACCTCGTGGCCGAGGTCCAGGAGGTCTACCGCTCGCAGGGCGTGTCGATCCACGACAAGCACATCGAGGTCATCATCCGCCAGATGCTGAAGCGGGTGAACGTCCTCGAGAGCGGCGCCACCGAGTTCCTCCCGGGCTCGCTGGTCGAGCGCGCGGTCTTCGAGGCGGAGAACCGCCGCGTGGTCGCCGAGGGCGGGGAGCCGGCCTCCGGCCGCCCGGTCCTCATGGGCATCACCAAGGCCTCGCTCGCGACTGAGTCGTGGCTGTCCGCGGCCTCCTTCCAGGAGACGACCCGCGTCCTCACCGACGCGGCGATCCAGGCCAAGAGCGACTCGCTGCTCGGCCTGAAGGAGAACGTCATCATCGGCAAGCTCATCCCGGCCGGTACCGGCATCAGCCGCTACCGCAACATCCGGGTCGAGCCGACCGAGGAGGCGCGCGCGCAGGTGTACTCGATGGCCGGCTACGACGACCCCGAGTTCGCCTTCGGGCAGGGGGCCGGCCAGGCCGTGCCGCTCGACGAGTACGACTACCGGCCCGACTACCGGTAGTCCCTGGTTCGGCCGAAGGGCCGCCGCCCCTCGTGGGCGGCGGCCCTTCGCCGTACCGGGTGCGGACGGCTGGTGCGGGTCTGGCCTCGGGACTCGCCGCGCGACGCGAGGGCATCCGCGCACCAGGTGCGGCGGTGGGCACTGTCCACAGCCTGGTTCACGCTCCGGTGCCATCCGCGGCAGGCTGGCCCTCCATGGCTGACCTCTCCTCACTGGGTGCCCGCACGTCGGCCATCTGGACCCGGGCGCAGGCGTTGACGGTCCTCAGTAGCGCAGCTGTCGATCGCAAGCTCCGGACCGAGTGGCAGTCGCCGTACCCCGGCGTACATGCCGACGCGGGCTACGCCCTCGACGCAGTGCAGTGGGCGAACGCGGGGGTGCTGGCGAGCGGCGGCGGGGGGCAGCCGGTGCCGGTGGGCCGCCCGGATGACCAGGGCCGACTGAGCATCAAGCTCGGAGCAGCGGCGTGCGGGCGGGACGCCGCCAGGGTCTGGGGCTTCCCGCTCGTCGACGACGAGGACCCGGCGACCGGGGGAAGCGAGCGGTTCGTCCACGACGTCCACACCTGGTCCCGGATGAACGATCTGCTCGCGCCGGTGGTGAAGGGCGACGTGCGGGCGCACGTGCTGCACCGGCACACCCTCACGTTCCAGGAGGGCGACCTCGTCCAGCACGACAGCGGGCTGTGGCTGACCGCGCCGTTGCGCACGGCCATGGACTGCTGCTTGCTGCTGCCGTTCGAGCCGGCGGTGTGCGTCATGGACGACGGTCTGCACCGGGGCTTGTTCACGATCGATGACGTTGCGGCGGCTCTGGCCCGGCGGGCCGGCCAACCGGGCGTCGAGCGGCAGCGCTCCGTCGCGGCTGCGGCTGACGGCCGGGCCGAGGCGCCGAGTGAGACCCTCCTCCGGCTCGTTCTCAAGCCGGGCTGGCCGGAGCTCGAGCCGCAGGTGAGGGTGTACGACGAGCGTGGGCACCCCGTCCGCCGTTACGACCTCGGCGACCGGACGATCAAGCTGGGTGTCGAGTCGGACGGGAAGCGCGGTCACGCGGGTGATCGAATGGCGGCGAAGGATCACACGAAGGATCGCACGGCAGAGCGCTACGGCTGGAAGAGCGAGCGCGCGACCTGGTTCGAGATCCGCCGCCAGCAGGCGAAGTTGCGGGCTCGGGTGCTGGCGACGGCGGAGCGGCTGCGGGCGCGGGCGGCCTGAGCACTGGTGCGGGTCCGCCACCGGGACACGCCGCGCGACACGAGGGTCTTCGCGCACCGGGTACGGCGGCGGGCGCGGGCGCGGGTGACGGGGGCGGGTCAGGCCTCGCGGAGGGCGCGGTAGGCCTCGACGAGGCGGGGGAGCTGCCAGCCGGCGTTCAGGCCGGACGGGTTCGGCAGCAGCCAGCAGGGGCGCCCCCCGACGAGGCGGTCGAGCGGGCCGACGGCGGCGCGGCGGTCTCCGGTCGCGATCCGGTAGGCGCCGAGCCCGAGGAAGGCAACCCGCTCCGGCTGCCAGCGGGCGGCGAGCGCCTCGACCGCCGGCAGGCCGGACCGCACCTCGGCGTCGGTCAGCTCGTCGGCGCGGGCGGTCGCCCGTCGTACCAGGTTGGTGATGCCGATGCCGGCCGCGAGCAGCTCGCCGGTCTCCTCGGGGCGCAACCGGCGCGGCGTCCAGCCGGACAGCTCGAGCACCGGCCAGAGCCGGTTGGACGGGTTCGCGAAGTGCAGTCCCAGGGCGCCCGACCACAGGCCGGGGTTGATGCCGACCAGCAGCACGGTGAGCCCGGGCCCGACGAGGTCGGGAACGGTGCGGCCGTGGGCGGCCTTCAGGTCGGCAGGTGTCACGGCCGACAACAGTAGGAGCGGCGTGTTGTAGCGCAAGTCACGCCGCCGCGTGGCACGCTCACCGCGGTTTCTTTGACCCCCGCCGGAGAGGCGGGTAAGGTTTCCCCTTGTGCCTGGGGCGACCCAGGTGGTCCCGCGCGCGCTCGCAGCGCTGCTGGGACACCCCCACCACCTCGCGGGTTTCCTGCGGCGTGGAACGCGACCGGACGACACACCCGACCGCGTGGGGCGGAGGAACGAACGCAGCACCACGCAGCATGACCACGAGCACGTCACACGAGCAGGAGAAGCGTTGCCCACGATCCAGCAGCTGGTCCGCAAGGGCCGGCAGGACAAGATCGAGAAGACCAAGACGCCGGCCCTCAAGGGGAGCCCGCAGCGTCGTGGTGTGTGCACGCGCGTCTACACGACGACGCCGAAGAAGCCGAACTCCGCGCTGCGCAAGGTTGCGCGCGTCCGCCTCACCAGCGGCATCGAGGTCACGGCGTACATCCCGGGCGTCGGCCACAACCTGCAGGAGCACTCGATCGTGCTCGTCCGCGGCGGTCGTGTGAAGGACCTGCCGGGCGTGCGCTACAAGATCATCCGCGGCTCCCTGGACACCCAGGGCGTCCGCAACCGCAAGCAGGCGCGCAGCCGCTACGGCGC
>JBHEMB010000479.1:0-4636 GCA_046262855.1 Mycobacteriales bacterium
CCTCGGGCGCACCGGAGCCGATGTCGCGGTCGCCGTCGTCCGGGCGGGCCTGGACGTGCTCGGTGCCTGACGGCCTTCGGCTGGCGCTGACCACCTTCACCGTCGCGCGGCTGCGCGGGCCTGAGCGGCTCGACCGCCGTACCGCCCGGGCGGCCATGGAGCTGGCGCCCCTGGCAGGGCTGCTCCTCGGGGTGAGCGGGGCCTTGGTGCTCTACGCCTTCCGGGTCCTGGGCGACTACAGCGCCCCTCCGCTGCTGCCGGCCGCACTGGCGATCGGGACGCTGGCGCTGCTGACCCGGGGGCTGCACCTCGACGGGCTGGCCGACCTCGTGGACGGGCTCGGCTCCTACCGGGATCCCGAGGGAACCCGTGCGGTGATGAAGGCACCCGACCTGGGGCCCCTCGGGCTGGTCGCCGTCGTGGTCACGCTGCTCGTCCAGGTGAGCGCGCTGCTGTCGTGCGTGCAGCACGGCCGCGGGTCCGCGTCGCTGGTCGCCGCGGTCGTGACGGGACGACTGGCGGTGACGTGGGCGTGCGCCGGGCCACCGGCTGCCACCTCCGAGGGCCTCGGCGCGTTCGTCGCGGGTACCGCGCGACGGTCCGTGGCGGTCGTCTGGACCCTGGTGGTGGCGGGCGCTTTCGCGGCGTACGCGACGGTCGACGGTGACCAGCTGGGCAGCGACGGCGAGCAGGTCGTGCGCACCGTGCTCGGCGTCTTGGTCGGGCTCGGGCGCGCCTGGCTGCTGGGGCGGCACGCCGTCCGCAGGGTCGGCGGCATCACCGGCGACGTCCTCGGCGCGCTGTCGGAGGTGGCTACGACCGGTTGTCTGGTCGTCTTCGCCACCGGCGTCTGGGGCTCCTAGCAGCTTGCGTCATCGCAAGTGCCCCCACGGTCAGGCTCAGAGAAAATGACGCAAGGAGGGGGGTCAGGCGTCGGGGGGGAGCGCCTCGATGATCTGCTTGGCGACGGCGCCCACCGGGATCAGGTCGACGTCGACGACCTGGTCGGCGATCTCGGCGTAGAACCCGTTGCGCTCGGCCGCCAGCCTGCGCAGCGCGGCTGTCGGGTCCTCACCCAGCAGCGGACGGTCGGTGCCGCCCACCCGCCGTGCCAGGGCTTGCGGCGTCGCGCGCAGCCACACGACCCGGGCCGTCGACTGCGCGATGCGCAGCCGGTCCTTCTCGTCGAGCACCGCGCCGCCGGCGATGCTGCCGACCATCGGCCCGGGCATGCCCAGCAGCAGCGTGAGGACGTGCGACTCGGCCTGCCGCAGGGCGAGCTCGCCCTCGCCCTCGAGCAGCGCGCGCGCCGAGGCACCGGTGGTGCGCTCGAGCAGCGTGTCGTTGTCGAGGTAGGGCCAGCCCAGCTTCGTCGAGAGGGCATGGCCGACGGAGGTCTTCCCGGACCCCATCATCCCGATGAGCAGCAGCTTGGTGCTCACCGCACGTGGCTCGGTACGAACGGCGGCTTCACGACCGTCATCGTGCTGAGGCGTCCCCGGACGTCCACGGTCACCTCGTCTCCCTCGGCCGTGCCCTTCTCCAGCAGCGCCAGGCCGATCCCGACCCGAAGCGTGGGCGAGAACGTCCCGCTCGTCACCTCGCCGATCGCCCGCCCGTCCTTGCTGACCACCATGTGCGCCCGCGGGATCCCGCGGTCCTTCGACTCGAGTCCCCAGAGCAGCCGACGCGCGCCCTCGGCCTTCTCAGCGAGCAGCGCCGCACGTCCCCAGAAGGCCGGCTTGTCCCAGCCGACCGCCCAGCCCGACCGGGCCTGCACCGGCGTGATGGTCAGCGACAGGTCCTGGCCGTGCAGCGGATAGCCCATCTCGGTCCGCAGCGTGTCGCGGGCACCGAGCCCACAGGGCTGCGCACCGGCCGCGACCAGCTTGTCCCACACCTCGCCGGCGAGCTCCCACGGCGGCAGCAGCTCGTAGCCGTGCTCGCCGGTGTAGCCGGTGCGGCACACGATCATCTCGCCGGAGACCGTGTAGCTCATGTAGTCGTGGTCCGTCGGCAGCCCCAGCGATGCCACCAGCTCAGGGGACCTGGGCCCCTGCACGGCGATCACGCCGTACCGGTCGTGCAGGTTGGTCACCTCGAGCTCCGCAGGCGCCTCCGCCGCCAGCCGGGCCATCACCACAGCGGTGTTGGCGGCGTTGGGGATGAGGAAGACCTCCTCGTCGCTGCGCACGTAGGCGATCAGGTCGTCGATGACGCCGCCGGTCTCGTCGCAGCACAGCGTGTACTGCGCCTGACCCGGACCGATGCGGCGCAGGTCGTTCGTGAGCCGGTCGTTGACGAAGTCGCGCGCGCCGGGGCCGCGGACGACGCCCTTGCCGAGGTGGCTGACGTCGAACACGCCGACGTCCTCGCGCACGGCCGTGTGCTCCTTGAGAACCCCGCCGCCGGGGTACTCGATCGGCATCTCCCAGCCGCCGAAGTCAGCGAGCTTCGCACCGAGTGCCACGTGCCGGTCGTGCAGCGGAGACGTCTTGAGCGCGGTCACGCGGTGGACCCTAGCGACTCGAGGGCTCCTGCCAGGGATTCCAGGTCGCCGGGCGTGACCCACGCCGCTGTCGACACCCGCAGCACCGGGCCGGTCATGTCGTCCGCGCGCGAGGTCGGCACGACGCTCACCACGAAGCCCTTCTCGATGAGCCTGGCGCGCACCGCCCCTGGGTCCGCGGTCTGGTGCCGCAGTGTCGTGATGCCGGTCGGCTCCTCGACGGGCTCGATCACCCGCCAGTCGCCCCCGCCCTCGAGCAGCACCCGGGCCGCCGCGGCACCGGCGTGCACCACCGGCAGCAGCGCGGGCGACCACGTGCGGGCCGCGTGCGCCAGGCCGATCCGGCCAGCGACATGCGGCTCCGGCGTGTCGAACATCGCGAACCGCCCCGGATGGTGCGCCGGCCCGAGCGTCGGCGGCTCCTTCAGCCGCTCGACCCACGACGGCGCGACGCAGCCCCAGCCCACGCCTCGCGGCCCGCACAACCACTTTCGGCTCGTGCCGACGTACGCCGCCGCCCCCCGCGGCACCTCGACCTGCCCCGCCGACTGGGCGACGTCGAGCACCAGGGGTACGCCGGATGCGAGCGCCAGCTCGACCGGTTGGGCGATCCCGCGCTGACTGAGGATCTGGGGGAAGGTGACGAGGTCGAGATCGGCTGGTACGACGAGGATCCGGCCGAGGCCGTCGACCGGCAGCGACACCAGCTGCCAGCCCTTCATCGACGCCCGGTCCCTCAGGAATCGGGCGTTGCCGCCGTACTCGCCTGGGATGGTGCCGATCCGGGATCCGGAGGGCAGCGGCCAGGCGTCGAGGAGGGTCGCGAACGCCGTGCCCGCTCCGTCTGCGTAGAAGGCGTCGTCGAGACCCACCAGTGCGGCGAGCGCCGACCGTCCGGCGTCGATCTGGTCCTGCGCCGCCGCTTCCGCGACGTAGGCGCCCATGACGGCCTCCGCCTCGAGGTGCTCGCGCTCCAGCTCGAGGACCCTGCTCGACGCCCGTCCGGCGGCCGCCGCATCGAGATGCACACGATCCGTCGGGAACCGCTCGTCGACCCAGTTGGCCACACTCATAGCACGCAGCCTAGGTAGGGTCGCTCCCCGTGACAGCCACCATCACTGTGACCACCTCGAGCGCGGCCACCACCAAGGCCGACGCGCTCGTCATCGGTGTCGTGAAGGGTGCGAAGGGCCTGGCGCTCGCTCCCGGCTCCGCCGACGTCGCCAAGGCCTTCGGCAAGGGCCTGCTGCCTGCCCTGGCCGGCCTGGGCGCGACCGGCGCCAAGGAGGAGGTCACCCGGCTGGCCACGCTCGGTCACACGAAGGCGCCGGCGCTGGTGGCGGTCGGCCTCGGCGAGACCTTCGACCACGAGGTGCTGCGCCGAGCGGCGGGAGCGGCGGTCCGCTCGCTTGCCGGCGCGTCCTCCTCCGTCCTGCTGGCGCTGCCTGCGGAGGACGCTGCCGCCGTCCGTGCCGTGGCGGAGGGAGCGCTGCTCGCCGCCTACGCCTTCACGTCGTACCGGCAGGCCTCCCTGGCGGACCAGAAGGCGCCGGTGTCCGCCGTCATCGTCGCTTCGGGCCTGAAGGACGCGAAGAAGGTCGTGCAGCGGGCCGCCATCGTGGCGGGTGCGGTGAACCTTGCCCGCGACCTCGTCAACATGCCCCCTTCGCACCTGCACCCGATCGAGCTCGCAGGCATCGCCGCCGACGAGTGCGGCCGTGTGGGCGTCGCCGTCGAGGTCCTTGACGAGAAGGCCCTCAAGAAGGGCGGGTACGGCGGGATCCTCGGGGTCGGCCAGGGCTCGACCCATCCTCCCCGTCTGATCCGGCTCGGCTACACGCACCCGAAGGCGAAGCAGACCGTCGTACTCGTCGGCAAGGGCATCACGTTCGACTCCGGCGGCCTGTCCATCAAGCCGGCACAGGCGATGGAGTGGATGAAGAGCGACATGGGCGGGGCGGCGGCCGTCATCGCGACGATGGGGGTGCTTGCCGCGCTCAAGCCCGCGGTCAACGTCGTCGGCTACGCCCCGACGGCGGAGAACATGCCGAGCGGCTCGGCGATCCGGCCCTCCGACGTGCTGAAGACCTATGCCGGCAGGACCGTCGAGGTGCTCAACACCGACGC